>CBFGZN010000056.1:0-12538 GCA_965653255.1 uncultured Solirubrobacterales bacterium
CTCATCAGGTGCTGCGGGGAAGGTGGGCGGCGGAGTGAAGGGCAGGGTTGGCGGCTCGCTCTGGCAGGAGTCGGGGCCGGTGGCGATCAGGAGGAGGGCGGCGGCGAGGATCGCGAGGCGGGCGAGGTTGGTCCAGCGGATGCGGGCGTGGAGGGGTGGTGGGGTTCTGTTGGAGTGCACGTCCTGTGTAGGGACGTGCGGCGGAAGTTCGCCCCCTGGGAAGCGGGAATTTCGGCTTTGCGCTGCTATGGTGCCGCGCTCGATGGCTCACCTATACGACTTGATGCTGCTGTTGGACGCGGCTGCTCCAGAGGAGCGGCGGCAGGAGATCCTTGCCGAGGTGCAGGGGATGATCGGCGAGGCGGGCAGCCTCGGCGAGGTCCACGACTGGGGCAACCGGCGGCTGACGTTCGAGATCGACCATCGTCCCGAGGCGGACTACAAGCTGCTGCAGTTCGAGGGCGGCAACGACCTGCTCGACCGGCTGAACAGCAGCCTGCGGATCATGGACGGCGTGCTGCGCTTCAGGATCATCCGCCAGAAGCCGGGCGGTCCGCCCGTGCCGCCGAAGCCGGAGCCGGTTCGCGCCGGTGGCCGTGCCGACGAGCCGGAGGGCCGTGTCGCGGCCCGTGCCGCCGCCGATGCGGCGCCCGAGCCCGTCGACGCCGAGTAACGGGTTACGCCGCTTCCGCTACGGAAGCGCTCCTTGCCAGACAAAAATCCCGGCAGTAGCGGGAAGGCTCGCCCGTTCCGACGACGCACCTGTCTACCCTCGGTGCTCGGCTGAGAATTCCCAGATAGCAAGGAGCGTCAGATGGCAGCCACCAACATCAACCGGGTCGTTTTGACCGGCAACCTCACGCGCGACCCAGAGCTGCGCAGCACGCCGAGCGGAACGTCGGTCTGCAGCCTGCGGGTGGCGTGCAACACGCGGCGCAAGGACGCGTCGGGCGAGTGGGTCGACAAGCCCAACTACTTCGACATCACGATCTGGGGTCGCCAGGGCGAGAACGCGGCCCAGTACCTCGAGAAGGGCCGGCCGGTCGCGGTCGACGGCCGCCTCGAGTGGCGCGAGTGGCAGGACAAGGAGGGCAACAAGCGCCAGTCGGTCGACATCATCGCCGACTCGGTCCAGTTCCTCGGCGGTCGTGGCGAGGACGGCGGAGGCGGCAACGGACAGCGCTTCACGCCGCAGTCCGACGTCCCCGCGGACACCTCCGACTTCCAGGCCGCACCGGCCGGTGGCGGCGGCGCGGCCGACGACGACATCCCGTTCTAGCGGCCCGTCGGCAGGATCGTCTGTACCATGCCCACTTCCTATGGCTCAGGCGATCCTGCTTCAAGACGTAGAGACCCTCGGCGAGCGCGGCGACGTGATCGACGTGTCCTCCGGCTATCTGCGCAACTACCTCGCCCCGCGCAAGCTCGCGGAGGTCGCGACCCCTGGTGCGATGGCGGCGGCGAAGCAGCGGATCGAGACGGCGGAGCGCGAGGCGCGCGAGAAGGTCGAGCGCGCCGAGGAGAACGCCGCGTTGCTGCGCAAGACCGTGCTCACGATCTCGCAGCAGTCCGGCGACGACGGCCGTCTGTTCGGCTCGGTGAGCACGCAGGAGATCGCCAGGGCGATCAAGCAGGCGCGTGGCATCAAGGTCGACAAGCGCAACATCTACATCGACGAGCCGATCAAGTTCACCGGCACGCACATTGTGCGCGTCGAGGTCAACGACGGGGTCTTTGCGGACGTCAAGACCATCGTCGTCGGCCAGCAGTAGCCAGCTCCTCCACTAGGACAGGCTTCTGATGGCGGTCTCCGTTCCCCCGGAGGCGGGTGCCGGCGTTCCCCCGCAGAATGACGAGGCGGAGGTCGCGGTCCTCGGAACGATCCTGCTGACCGAGCAGGCGCTCGACCAGATCTTCGTCGACCTGCGGCTGACCGCCGACGACTTCTACCGGCCGCGGCACCAGCTGATCTTCCGGGCGATGATGCGCCTGAAGGAGAAGGCGGAGCCGGAGGCCGTCGACGCGATCACCGTCTGCGACGACCTCAAGCGCGAGGGCAAGCTCGACGAGGCCGGCGGGGCCGCCTACGTCCACTCGCTGCCGACGATGGTCCCGGCGGCGGGCGCGGTGCGCGACTACGCGCGGATCGTCCGCGACCACGCGATGCTCCGCCGCCTGCTCGGCGCGGCGCGCGAGATCCAGGACAAGGTCGCGACCGACGGCGGCGACCCGCGCGCGCTGGTCGAGCAGGCCGAGCAGGCGATCTTCCGCGCCGGCCACGACCACGACTCCTCCCAACTGCGGACGATCGAGGACGTCCTCCACGAGGAGATCGACAAGCTCGAGCGGCTCTCCAAGGAGGGCCAGAGCCTGACCGGCACCCCGTCCGGCTACCGCGACCTCGACGACATCACCGGCGGCTTCCAGCCCGGCAACCTGATCGTCCTGGCGGCAAGACCGGCGATGGGCAAGTCGGCGCTCGCCACCTGCATCGCCGAGAACGCCGCCGTCGACCACGGCAAGGCTGTCGCGCTGTTCTCGCTCGAGATGTCCGAGGGCGAGCTCGCGCAGCGCTTCATCGCGTCGCGGGCGAAGATCAACGGCGAGTCGCTGCGCAAAGGGCGGGTCAAGGCCGAGCGCTGGCCGAAGGTCCTGCAGGCAACCGAGAAGCTCGCCCGCTCGCCGCTGTTCATCGACGACTCGAGCGACCTCGGCGTGCTCGAGCTGCGCGCCAAGGCGCGCCGGCTGCACCAGCGCAACCCGCTCGGCCTGCTGATCATCGACTACCTCCAGCTGATGCGCGCCGAGGATCCACGCGACGGCCGCGTCGAGCAGGTCGGCAAGATGAGCCGTGGGCTGAAGATCCTCGCCCGCGAGCTGCACATCCCGGTGATCGCGATCTCACAGCTCTCGCGTGCCGTCGAGTCGCGACCCGACAAGCGGCCGCTGATGTCGGACCTGCGTGAGTCGGGCAACATCGAGCAGGACGCCGACATGGTGATGTTCGTCTACCGCGACGAGTACTACAACCCGGACACCACAGAGAAGCCCGGGGTCGCGGAGATCATCATCGGCAAGCACCGCAACGGGCCGGTCGGCAGCGTCGAGCTGACTTTCCTCTCGAACTACCCGAAGTTCGCCAGCATCGCCCGCGAGCGCGTCGGCGACGGCATGGGCGCCGTCGGCGGGGCCGCCTGATGCTGCGCCCCGTCCCCGACCCCTCGGACCGCGACAGCGAGCGCACGAGCTGCCCGCTCGGGATCTGCGAGGGCAACGGCTGGATCCTCCAGGAGGACAACACGACGATCCCCTGCGACTGCCGCGAGCGCCAGATCGGCAGGGCGATCTCGCGCGGGATGGGAACCGGCATCCCGAAGAAGTTCCGCGGCGTCTCGTTCGACCGCAAGCCGATCGCAGACCTCGACCCGTTCGTGCTGCGCCCGGTGCGCGCCTTCGTTGAGGACGTCGAGCGCAACGTCGAGGCTGGCCGCGGCCTCTGGTTCATGGGCGACGTCGGCACCGGCAAGACGTCGCTGGCGATGCTCGTCTCCCAGGCAGTCGAGAAGGCCGGGCGCTCGGTCGCGGTCTACCCGGTGACGCGCCTGCTCGCCGAGATCAAGGACACCTACGACAGCGACTCGACCGGCTCCTACATGGGCCTGTTCCGGCGGCTCTGCTCGGTCGACCTGCTCCACCTCGACGACCTCGGCGCCGAGAAGCGGACCGACTGGGTGCTCGAGCAGCTCTACGCGATCGTCAACGAGCGCTGGCAGGACGAGCGCTCGATCGTCGTCACGACGAACATCGTCGACCTCGACGACCTGCGCGAGCAGATCGGCGCGCGGACCGTCTCGCGCCTACTCGAGATCTGCGGCGACCCGCTGCCGATCATGGGGCCGGACCTGCGCGTCAGCTCGGCTGGCTG
This sequence comes from uncultured Solirubrobacterales bacterium, assembly GCA_965653255.1. Lineage (GTDB taxonomy): Bacteria > Actinomycetota > Thermoleophilia > Solirubrobacterales > Thermoleophilaceae > JAAYBF01. The sequence goes on from CBFGZN010000056.1 coordinate 3,926, forward strand.
AGACCGGCCCGTAGACTTCCGCCCGCATGCCAGGACTCGTGATAGTCGGCGCCCAGTGGGGCGACGAGGGGAAGGGGAAGGTCGTCGACCTGCTCGGTGAGCAGGCGCATTCGGTGATCCGCTTCCAGGGCGGCAACAACGCCGGCCACACGATCATCCGCGACGGCGAGACGTTCAAGTTCCACCTGATCCCGTCGGGAATCCTCTACCCGGGACGCAACTGCGTGATCGGCAACGGGGTCGTCGTCGACCCGCGCGTGCTGATCGAGGAGATCGACGGGCTGCGCAAGCGCGACATCGACCTCAGCGGACTCAAGGTGTCGGCCAACGCACACCTGATCATGCCCTACCACCTGCTGCTCGACCACGCCGGCGAGCAGCGGCTCGGCAAGCGCGAGATCGGCACCACCAAGCGCGGGATCGGCCCTTGCTACGCCGACAAGGCGGCACGGCTCGGGATCCGCGTCCAGGACATCCTCGACGAGAAGATCCTCAAGCAGAAGATCGCCGCCGCGCTCGAGCCGAAGCGGCTGACGCTGCGCGAGTTCGAGAAGGACCAGCGGCTCGACATGCACCAGATGGTCGAGGACTACCTCGCCTACGGACAGCGCCTCGCCCCGTTCATCGCCGACACCCCGCCGATCGCCTGGCAGGGCCTCGACGAGGGCAAGCTCGTGATCTTCGAGGGCGCCCAGGGCGCGCTGCTCGACATCGACCACGGCACCTACCCGTTCGTCACCTCGTCGAACACCGTCGCCGGCGCCGCCTGCTCGGGCGCGGGCGTCGGGCCGAAGGCGATCGACGAGGTCTGGGGGATCGCCAAGGCCTACTGCACACGCGTCGGCGCCGGCCCGTTCCCGACCGAGCTGCACGACGAGCTCGGCGACCGCATCCGCGAGGCCGGCCACGAGGTCGGAACGACCACCGGCCGCCCGCGCCGCTGCGGCTGGCTCGACATCGTCGCGCTGAAGTACGCCGTGCGGATCAACAGCCTGACCGGTCTCGTCGTGACGAAGCTCGACGTGCTGACGGGCATCGACCCGATCCGCGTCGCCACCCGCTACACCGGCGCCGAGGACGCCGCCTTCGACGACTTCCCGTACCACCAATCGATCCTCCACAAGGCCCGCGGCGACTACGTCGAGCTGCCCGGCTGGTCCGAGGACATCACCGGCGCCCGGTCGCTCGACGACCTGCCCGCCAACGCCCGCGCCTACCTCGAGTTCATCGAGGACCAGCTCGGCATCCCCGTCGTCACCGTCGGCGTCGGCCCCGCCCGCGACGAGATCGTCTGGACCGAGGCCGCCGAGCCGCTGCGGACCGCCGCAGCCTCCGCCTAACTCGTGCTCTAAGCGGCGCCTATCGCGTCGGTTCGAGTACGAGCTGCTCGCCGCGCCGGAGAAAGCGGCCGGCGAGGGCGACCGAGGACATCATCGCGATCGCGGCGAGGGCGATCTGGACGCTGACGATGCCCTCCTCGGACCAGTAGACGTCGTCGAGCTCGAGCAGCAGGGCAGCCTCGTCGAGGGTCAGGCCCATGCCGGCGCCGAACGGGATTGCGAGCCAGGACTCGAGGCCCTCGCGGCGGGTGGCGATCGCGGCCGAGCCCGAAAGGAAGGTCAGCAGGATGCCGGGGACGTAGTGGTGGATGTGGCGGCGGCCGACGATCACGTTGCGGAACGGGCCGACCGAGCGGCGATCACGCAGCAGCGTCGTGACGCTGCGGACCGTGATGAAGGTCGTGACGAACGAGGTGAAGAGGTTGAACAGCGCGTTCTCACGCGCCGGCACGTCGCGGTAGCCGCGCGTGGCGACCGTCGCGGTCTCGACGACCGCCTCGGCCGCGGCAAGCAGCGGCTCGTCGGAGTCCTTCGGCAGCGGCGCCGAGCCGCGATGCCAGACGCGCGCAACCTCGCCCGCCACGACAGCGCCGGCCAGCGCGGTGGCGACGCCGCCGAGCACGAAGGTCAGCCGGTCGGCGCGAAGTCCGCGGCGGCGACGGCGCGTCACTCGGACCATGGCGCAGGCGAGCCCTTCGGGTCGGTGCGCGGCGTGAGCGCCCAGACCCGGCTCGCGGCGCGTGGGCGACCAGCCCGGACACCGTGGCCGAGCATCACGTCCACCGCTCGAGGAGATCGCCGTCAGGGACCTCGCGGACGACGCGCGCCGGAACGCCCATGACGACCGCGCGAGCGGGCACATCGCCGGTCACGACGGCGCCCGCGGCGACGAAGGCCTCCTCGCCGATCTCGACGCCCGGCACGAGAACCGCTCCGCCGCCAACGCGGCAGGCGCGTCGCAACATGGCGCCGCGCAGCGCGTAGTCGGGGCCGTGGCGGCCCATCGTGTCGTCGTTGGTCAGGGTTACGCCGGGCGCGACGAAGACGTCGTCCTCGATCGTCGAGAAGGCGGTGATGTAGCAGCCGGTCTGGATCCGGACGCGCTCGCCGATCGTGACGTCGTTGTCGACCGCCGAGCCGCGACCAACGACCGAGCCGGCTCCGATCGTGGCACGCTCGCGTACCTGGGCCTGGTCGCCGACGATCGCTCCGTCGCCGATCGTCGCGCCGGCGACGACCACAGCCCCCGCGCAGATCGTGGCGCCCGCACCTATCCGCGCAGGCTGCAGCTCCGACCGCGACGCCGTCGAGCGCGCTCCGAGTGCCAGCGGCTTGCCGACTACCGCTCCGTCCTGGAACCGCGCCCCCGCGCCGACGACCGTTCCCGCATGGATCACGACGTGGCCACCGAGCTCTACGTCTTCGGGCAGCGTGACGCCGCCACCGAGCAGCAGGCCCGGCGCTCGATCCGACTCAGACAGCGCCGACACTTCGCCGACTCTCGTCAAGCGACTGCTGCAGCGCCTCCAGCACGCGCACCACGCGCAGGCCGCTCGCGCCGTTGGAGCGCGGCGCCTCACCGGAGCGGATGCTGTCGACGAAGTGCGCGCACTCGATCCGCAGCGGCTCGTCGTTGGGGATGCTCGGGCTCGAGATGTCCCCGGAGCGGGTGATGTACTCGCCGTAGGAGGAGGAGTCCTGGTCGAAGCCCTTGTCGTAGATCGTCAGCTTGCGCTCGAGCTCCATGTCGTCGAAGGTCGCCATCTTCTTCGAGCCGACAACGGTGAAGCGGCGCTCCTTGTGCGGGTCGAGCCATGACAGGTGAAGGTGCGCGGCGAGCCCGGACGGGAAGCGCATGTAGGCGAAGACGACGTCCTCGATCCCCTCCTGCATGTAGCACTCGCCGGTCGCGCTCAGCTCGACCGGCTCCTCGCCGCCGGCGAGCCGCAGCACGACCGAGACGTCATGGGCGCCGAGCGACCAGAGCGCGTTCTCCTCGGCGCGCAGCTTGCCGAGGTTGAGCCGGTTGCCGTAGATGTAGTGGATGTCGCCGAGCTCGCCGGAGTCGGCGATCGCCTTCAGCGTCTCGAGGCCGGGGTGGTACTCGAGCAGGTGGCCAACCATCAGGACGCGGCCGGCGTCGCGCGCCGCGGCGACTGCCTGCTCGGCCTCCGCGACCGACTGCGCGAGTGGCTTCTCGACGAAGCAGTGCTTGCCGGCCTCGAGCACCCTCACGGCGAGCGCGGCGTGGGTCGGGACGGGCGTCGCGATCACGACCGCGTCGAGCTCCGGGTCGGCGAGCAGCTCGTCGAGGTCCGCACTGACGCGCGCATCCGGGAATACCTGGCCCCAGCGCTCGCGTGCGGCCTCGGACCCGTCGCAGATCCAGCGCAGCTCGGCCTGCGGCAGCCGGTCGAAGTTGCGCGCCAGGTTCGGCCCCCAGTAGCCGAGGCCGACGACGCCGACGCTGACCGGGCGCTCGCTCACAGCCGCACGAGGTTCGGGGCCTCGATGTGGCGTGTGACGCCGCGGAAGTCGACGACTAGCGGGGCGGTCGCGACGATCCGCTCGAGGTCGAGCCCTGGGTGGGCGGTCACGATGACCGCGACATCACAGTCGGCCAGGACAGCGTCGAACGGCTCGTTCGAGTAGCCGAGCTCGGGAACCTCGGGGACGTAGTCGTCGTGGTAGGAGATCGCGGCGCCCTGTTGGTCGAGTAGCTGGATGATCTTCAGCGCAGGCGACTCGCGCAGGTCGCCGACGCCCGCCTTATAGGTTGAGCGCCCTTGCGATCCGGTCGACGCAGAACTCCGGCATCCGCTGGTTGACCTCGCCGGCGAGCTCGATGAACTCGGTCGGCTGGCCGTACTCCCTGGCTTTCCATGAGAGGTAGAACGGATCGACTGGCAGGCAGTGGCCGCCCATGCCGGGCCCCGGCTCGAAGCGCATGAAGCCGTACGGCTTGGTCGAGGCGGCGTCGACGACCTCCCAGATGTCGATTCCCATCCGGTCGCAGAGCATCGCCAGCTCGTTGACGAGTGCGATGTTGACCGAGCGGAAGACGTTCTCGAGCAGCTTCGCGAGCTCGGCCGGCTCGGGCGAGGAGACCTCGACGATCTCGTCGCAGACGAGCCCGTAGAGCGCGACCGCGCGGTCGAGGCAGTCCGGCGTCAGGCCGCCGACGATCTTCGGTGTCGTGCGCAGGGTGAAGTCGGTGCGACCGGGGTCGACACGCTCCGGCGAGAACGCGACGTTGAAGTCGCGGCCAGCGGCCAGTCCGGACTCCTCGAGCAACGGCACGAGCTGCTCGCGCGTCGTGCCGGGGTAGGTCGTCGACTCCAACACGATCAACTGGCCGGCGCGCACTACGTTCGACAGCGCCTGCGCCGACGACAGCAGCGGACCGAGATCGGGCTCGCGGTTGCGCGTCAGCGGCGTCGGAACGGCGATCAACACCGCATCGCAGTCCGCGAGCCGACCGTAGTCGGTCGTCGGCGAGATCCGCTCGGAGACCGCGCGCAACCGCTCCGAGGGGATGTCCTCGATGTGGCTCTCGCCGGCCTCGATGGCGGCGACCAGGCGCGCCTCGTAGTCGACGCCGACGACGTCGACGCCCTCCTCGGCGAACGCTACGGCGAGGGGGAGCCCGACGTAGCCGAGACCGACCACGCCGACAGACTTCGCCGGCTTCCCGTCAGGGCTGCTCATCACGAGCAGTGTATGCGTCGAGTACGTCGCAAACGCGCTCCGCGGCATGTCCACCGCCGTACAGCTCGGGCCGCTCTTCGGCTGGCCGCGGCTGGTCGAGCGCGGCCAGGGCAGCCGTGGAGTCGAGGTCCACGAGCACGTTCCAGCCCGCGTCGACGGTCTCGACCCACTCGGTGGTGTCGCGCAGGGTGACGCACGGCACGCCGAGCAGGAACGCCTCCTTCTGGACACCGCCGGAGTCGGTCAGAACGGCGCGCGCGTGGGCGGCGAGTTTGGTGAAGTCGAAATAGCCGAGCGGCGCGGTCAGAACCACGTTCGGCGCGTCGGCGAGCCGCCGGCGCAGGTTGGCCTCCTCGAGCCGCACCGCGGTGCGCGGATGCAGCGGCAGGACGAGCTTGCCGGGGACCGCCTCGAACAGCTCGACCAAGCGCTCGAGTCGAACGGGATCGTCGACGTTGCCGGCGCGGTGTGCCGTCGCGGCCACGTACTCGCCGTCGGCGAGCCCGAGCCGGTCGAGGACGTCTGACCGCTGCTCAGCGATCGGCGCGAAAGCGAGCGAGACGTCGGCCATCACATCGCCGACGAGGTGCTTCTCGCCGACAGCGCGCTCTGCGTCGAGGTTCTCCATCGCCGCCGTCGTCGAGCAGAGCAGCAGGTCGCTCGCGTGGTCGGTGAGGACCCTGTTGAGCTCCTCCGGCATCGCGCGGTCGAACGAGCGCATGCCCGCCTCCACGTGGCCGACGGGAACTCCCGCCTGGGCCGCGGCAAGCGCGCCGGCGAGCGTTGTGTTGGTGTCGCCGTAGACGAGCACCATGTCCGGCCGCGCCGCGGCGATCTCGCCCTCCAGAAGCCCGAGGATGCGCGCCGCCTGCTCGGTGTTGCTGCCGCCGCCGGCGTGCAGCTCGCGGTCCGGCGCCGGCACGCCGAGCTCGTCGAAGAAGACGCGTGACATCTCGTCGTCGTAGTGCTGCCCGGTGTGGACGATCGCCTCTTGATGGCGCTCGCGCAGCAGTTTCGAGACGGCCGCCGCCTTGACGAACTGGGGCCGGTTGCCGATGACGGTGAGGATCTTCACGCGAGCAGCTCGTCGCGGTGAGCGGCGAACGCCGCGGCGGCGGCCTGGGTGACAGTCCCGGGTGCGGCCGGCAGCTCGAAGTCCTCGATCGCTCCGATCGGCTGCACCTCGCGCGTCGTCGAGGCGAGAAAGGCCTCCTGCGCCGCCGCCTTCAGGTCGTTGAGCGCGACGCTGCGCTGCTCGACCTCGAGCAGATCGAGCAGGTGCGCGCGCGTGATCGACGCGAGCACGTGGTCGTCGAGTGGCGGCGTGCAGAGCGTGCCGTCGCCGTCGACCCAGAAGAACGAGGACGTCGGGGCCTCCAACACGCGGCCGTGCGGCGTGACCAACAGCGCCTCGTCGAAGCCGCGCTCGCGCGCGATCCGGCTGCAGAGCATGTTGGCGGCGTAGGAGAGCGACTTGATCCCGTCGAGGACCCGCGTCGGCGCATAGACGACGCTGGCGAGGCGCGCGACCTCCGGCTGGGAAGGCAGCTGCTCGGTGATCAACACGCGACGGCCCGCGCGGGTCAGCAGCAGCCGCAGGCAGCCGTCGAACGAGCGCCCGCCGCGTGCCTCGAGCAGCTGCGCCGACTCCACCTCGTAGCGCTCACGGTGGAATGGCCCCTCGAGGCGCAGGTTGGCGGCCGACCGCTCCATGCGGTCGAGGTGCTCGCCGAGCAGCAGCGGCGAGCCGTCATAGACGCGCACGACCTCGAACGCCCCGTCGCCACGCAGCAGGCCGGGATCGGTGACCGGGACCAGCGTCTCCTCGGCCGGCGCGATCGCGCCGTCGAGGCAGGCAAGCTCGCTCATGTGGAGTTCATACCAGCCGGGGTGGCGGTTGGAACCCGCCGTTTGCGGGCAGGAGAAGCACGTTCGACGGAGTAGGAGAGGCTTGTGACCATCGGATCGTCGATATTCCTGATCGCCGTCGGCGCGATCTTGCGCTACGCCGTCACCGCCTCGGTCTCCGGGATCGATCTCCAGGTCGTAGGTCTGATCCTGATGATCGCCGGCGTGATCGGCCTCGTGATCGGCCTCTTCATGATGACCGCCGGCCGCCGTGACGACGGCTACCGCGACCCGCCCGGACCGCCCGTTCAGTAACGGTGCTCAGTGCGCAGCGGTGGGCGTCTGCCCGCGCGACAGCTGCCACAGGCCCCAGGCGGACACGACCGCCCAGACGATCTCCAGCAGCAGGAAGCCCCAGTCCTTACCGTGCAGGGCGACGCCGGTCAGCACGACCGAGCCGACGAAGTTCAGCGTCAGGTAGACGACCGAGTGCGGCGACATCGCGTTGCGCTGGGCGGCGATGAACGCGACGAGGATCAGGGCTGCGCCGGCGATTTGGAAGATCTGGTCCATCGCGCCAGCTTAGGCAAGCGCCGCTAGGGAGACACGAAGCGCTGCTCAATCCCGTCGAGCACTGCCTCGAGCGCGACGTCGAAGATCGTGTCGCGCGACTGCTCGCGGCCGACGCCGAAGACCTTGGACATGCGCGGGAACTCGGACGGGTCGGCGCCGCTGAGCTGGCCTTCGAGCTCGTGGTCCTCGCGCAGCGTGACGACGTGCAGAGCGTGGCCGATCGTCCACTCGTGGACGATGCTCAGCGCGATCCAGGCGTCGGCCGGCAACAGGTCGAGGCCGGCGACCGCGGCCGCCGACTGCTCGGCGCGTCGCAGCATGTTCGGCCCGACGCGCGTGCCCTTTCCGAACGCCTGCAATGCCCAGGGATGTTGGACGTAGGCGGCGTAGGCCTGGCGCGCGATCTGGCGCAGCGCCTCGCGCCAGTCCCCAGGCAGCGGCTCGGGCACGAGCAGCTGCCCGCTCATCTCGTGCAGCATCAGCGCCACTAGGTCGTCCTTCGAGGCGATGTGGGTGTAGAGGCTCATCGGCCGCGCGCCGAGGTCGCTCGCCACGCGACGGATCGAGACGGCCTCGAGGCCCTCAGCGTCGGCGATGTCGAGCGCCGCGTGGACGACGTCGGCGCGGGTCAGGCCTGCGGAGCCGCCATCGGCGGGCCCGTCCCAGAACCGCTCGTCGGAGGCGCGGTTCGGCATTGCCGCCACGATACCCGGGCCGTACACCGTATCGCCACTCCCGATACGGTGTACGGCATGAACGAAAGACCGCCTACATTGATCCTCGGCGCCGGCCCCGCCGGCCTGACCGCCGGCTACCTGCTCGCCAAGCAGGGCCATCCCGTAATCGTCTTCGAGGCCGAGGACCAGGTCGGTGGGATCGCCAAGACCGAGGTTCGCGAGGGCCCAGGCGGCGAGTACCGCTTCGACCTCGGCGGTCATCGCTTCTTCACCAAGGTCCAGGAGGTCGACGACCTCTGGCACGAGATCATGCGCGAGGAGTTCCTGCTGCGTCCGCGGATGTCACGGATCTACTGGCGCAAGCGCTTCCTCCACTACCCGCTCCAGGGTCCGGACGTGATCCGCAAGCTCGGACCGATCGAGCTGGCCCGCTGCATGGCCTCTTACATACGCGCGAAGCTGCGGCC
>CBFGZN010000057.1:0-12197 GCA_965653255.1 uncultured Solirubrobacterales bacterium
CGAGCAGCGGCAGCCGGCCGTGGGCATCCTCCACGGTCTCGTAGGCGACGCACGTCGCGCCCGACTCGCAAAGGCCTTGGGTCAGCTCAGGCGCGGGGGCGAGGTGGAGGTAGGTGAAGAGAGTGTGCTCGGGGCGCAGTAGGCCGACCTCCTCGGGCTGCGGCTCCTTGACGCCGAGCACCAGCTCGGCTTGCTCGAAGACGGTTGCGGCCGCGTGCTCGATCCGCGCGCCCTGGGCCTCGTAGTCGGCGTCGGAGATCGCCGAGCCCTCGCCGGCGCCTGCCTGGACGATCACCTGGTGGCCGTGCTCGGTTAGCTCGCGCGCACCGGCGGGCGTCAGCGCGACGCGGTACTCGTCTGGCTTGACCTCGGTCGGAACGCCAACCTTCATTGGACCGCCTCCTGGGCTTCGCCACCACTGGCCGTCGCGTCGCGCCGCGTCTCGATCTCGAACACGCAACCGTGGCGCTCGAGCTCGGGGAAGAGGTCTTCGGCGGTCACGCAGAGCTCGGGCGGCAACGCGCCGCGGGCGGAGATCCGCCCACGCGCCAGCAGCCGCACCGCGGCCGCGGCCGGCGCGGCCGTCGAGACGATGCTGCCGCCGATCCCCCAGTCGACCGTCGGAGTCGTGGTCGCGGTGGCGACGACGCTCCCGCTCGGGCCGGTCGCCTCGACGCGGTGGACCGAGACGGTCTTTGGCGAGGCCGGCATCGCCGCCTGGGCGGCTGCCGCGAGCTCGAACTCGTCGGCCTTGGCGAGCGCCTGGACCTGCGCCAGCGTCGCCGGGTTGAGCGACAGCCGGAAGCTGCACTCTGAGCAGCCGAAGCTCGAAGGGAAGGTCCGCACCTCGGAGTGCAGCGTGTAGATCGTGTCTGCTCTGCCCACGGGAAATGGCAACTCGACCGCGCCGCCGGCCTGCATCGGCTCGAGCGCTACCGGCTCGCCGCCGCGCTGGGCCATCGGCTCCATCGTCAGCTCGTCGACGAGCGTTTGGAGTGCATAGGGGAAGCTGGCGCCGTCGGGTGGATCGAGGTCGCGGCCGGCGGCGACGATCTCGATCGTGCGCGGTGTCTCGCCAAGCTCCGCGACGGCTTGGGCGGCCATCACGTTCGTCTTGCCGGGGCTCGAGCCCATCCCGAGCAGCGCCAGCAGCCCGGCCTGCTCGAACTCGCCTGACAGCGCGAGCTGGTTCCCGGTCACCCAGTAGAGGCCGCCGAGGTCGATGTAGTGGCAGCCGGCCGCCAGGCAGGCGCGCATCGCATCAAGGTTGACTCGGTAGCTGGCTGAGTTGACGAGCACGTCGACGCCGTCGAGCGCCTCGGCAAGCCCGCCGCGCGCGTCGACTTCGACTGCCTGGGCGTGCGCGCCGCCGTGCTCGTCGGCGACCTTCTGCGCGCGCGCGAGGTCGAGATCGAGCAACAGCAGGTCGTCGGCCCCCTCCGACTCGGCGAGGTCGCGGACTATCGCCGGCGCGATGATTCCGCCTGCTCCCAAGACAGCAACCTTCATGCGATCAGCTCCCTCGCTCGCAAAGCCAGCCAGAGCTCGATGCGGTCGCGGGCCGACTTGAGGTCGCGGCCGGTCAGCTCCTCGATCCGCTTGATCCGGTAGCGCAGCGTGTGGCGGTGGCAGTAGAGCTGGCGTGCCGCCTTCTCCCACTGGCCGTTCTGCTCGATGAACGCCTCGAGCGAGCGCAGCAGCTCGTCGCCGTACTCGCCGCCGCCGTCTTCGAGCGGTCCGAGCACGCTCTCGGTGTAGACGCGCAGCGCGTCGTCGTCCTGGACGGCGAGCAGCAGCCGGAACGCGCCGAGGTCCTCGTGCGAGGCGACCTCGGGCGCGGCGCCGTTGGCGAGCGCCGTCGCCTCGAGCGCGCAGCGTGCCTCGTGGAAGCTGCGCCGCATCAACCCGACCGGGGCAACTCGGCTCGCCGCGGCGCGCACGTGCTCGCCGCCATGACCGGCGATCAGTGCCAGCCGCATCGTCCGGGCCAGCTCGACCGGGTCGAGCTCGGCGCTGCCGTCGACGACCGCGCACAGAAGCTGCTCGCGAGTAGCGACCAGCGCTCCGACGCCGGTCTCGATCAGCGCCGACTCGAGGTCCGGCTCGGCGGCGCCCGGGTCGTCGCAGGCGAAGACCAGCACCGCCGCCTGCTCGCCGACGCCGAACGGACGCAGCCGCGATTCGATCTCGCTCTCGGCGAGCCTCCCGGTCAGCGCCTGGGCGAGCACGTCGCCGGCGAGCCGGCGCTCGGTGTCGCGCATCACGCGCTGGCGCATCAGCTCGAGCGCGACGACGGTCGCCGCCTGTTGGAGGATCAGCCGCTCGAAGTCGCCGAGGCTGCCGGCGTCGCGGCTGGCGACCAGCCACGCCTGCGGCGCTCCGCGGCCGCGCGTCGAGACCGGCAGCACGAGCGCGCGCCCGGCGATCTCCGGATGCTCGGGGGCGAAGTCGGCGCTCACGCGGGCGTTACCGCCGCGCTCGCGCACGCGGGCGCGCACCGCCTCGACCGCGGCGTCGCTGAGCCGGCGCCGGAACGTCTTCTCGGCGAGCGTCTCGCCGCGCGCGTCGAGCACCATCACGACGCCGCCGATCGCCGCCGACACGGCGCCGACGAGCTCGTCGAGCCCGCGCTCCTCGAGCACCAGGCGCTCGAGCCGCTTGTGGATCGCGATGCCGCGTTGCAGCACCTCGTACTGCTCGTTGACCAGCCGGCCGAACGCCTTCTCGGTGATCGCGATGAACGGCAGCTCGTAGGGAATCTCGAAGACCGGCAGCCCGACCGCCCGTGCCTCCTCGAGCAGCGCCTCCGGCACCTTGTCGTGCGCGAAGCCGACGCCGAAGCCGACGCCCGCGAGATGGTGGTCGCAGAGCAGGCGGGCGAAGTCGCGCTGGCGCTTGGCGGTGGTCAGCTGCAAGCCGGTGGTGAGGATCATCTCGCCGCCCGACAGCCATGGCGTCGGGTCCGGCAGCTCGCTGATGTGGACCCAGCGGACCGGCGCCTCCGCGGCGTCTTCGCCGCTGAGCAGCTCCAGTCCCAGCTCGTCGACGAGATCGCGGACGGTCAGCATGCGGTCACCGGCGTCGCCCTACCTCCGCGCCGGGAGTCGGTCGGTGGCCTCCGTCACGCGCCGCGAGCCGGTCGGTCGCTTCGATCAGCACCGTGCGCAGCACGCTGCCGATCTCCTCGAACTGCTCGGTGTCGGCGATCAGCGGCGGCGACAGCTGGATCACCGGGTCGCCGCGGTCGTCGGCGCGGCAGATCAGGCCGTGCTCGTAGAGCGCGCCGGAGAGGAAGCCGCGCAGCAGCCACTCCGACTCGTCGTCGTCGAAGGTCTCCTTCGTGTCCTGGTCCTTGACCAGCTCGATCGCGTGGAAATAACCAGCGCCGCGCACGTCGCCGACGATCGGGATGTCGCGCAGCGATTCGAGCATCGCGCGGAACTCGCCCTCCTTGGCCAGCACGTGCCCGCAGAGGTCCTCGCGCTCGAAGATGTCGAGGTTCGCCAGCGCCGCGGCGGCGCAAACCGGATGCCCGCCGAAGGTGAACCCGTGGGTGAACATGTTCGTGTCCTCGAGGAACGGCCCGACGACGCGGTCGGAGGCGATCACGGCACCCATCGGCGCGTAGGCGGAGGTCAGCGCCTTCGCCGTCGTGATGATGTCCGGCACGTAGCCGTAGCGCTCGGAGCCGAACCAGTGGCCGAGCCGGCCCCACGAGCAGATCACCTCGTCGGAGATCAGCAGCACGCCGTAGCGGTCGCAGATCTCGCGCACGCGCTGCCAGTAACCCTCCTGCGGGGTGAAGCAGCCGCCGGCATTCTGGACCGGCTCGAGGATCACGCAGGAGACGGTCTCGGGACCCTCGAAGAGGATCCGCTCCTCGATCTGGTCGGCCGCCCAGAGCTCGTCGCGACCCTCGGGCCAGCGGTAGCTGTTGGTGTTCGGCGCGTGGCGGCCACCGGGGGTCAGCGGCTCGAACGGCGCGCGCAGGTCCGGGATCCCGGTTGCCGTGAGCGCGCCCAGCGTCGTGCCGTGGTAGGCGATCTCGCGCGCGATCGACTTGTAGCGGCCGGCCTCGCCGTTGTGGCGGTGGTAGGTCCGGCAGAGCTTCAGCGCCGACTCGACGGCCTCGCTGCCGCCGGAGGTGAAGAAGACGCGGTTCAGTCCCTCGGGCGCGAAGCCGGCGATTCGCTCGGCGAGTTCGATCGCGCGCGGGTGGGCGTAGCTCCAGTTGGTGTAGAAGCCGAGGTCCTTGACCTGCTCGGCCATCGCCGCGCCGATCTCCACTCGTCCGTGGCCGGCGTTGACGCAGAACAACGCCGACAGCCCGTCGAGATAGCGCTTGCCGTTCTCGTCGTAGACGTAGCAGCCGTCGCCGCGGACGATGATCGGCACGTCGTGGTCGCTGTACGCGCTCATACGCGTGAAGTGCATCCAGAGGTGGCTCTTGGCCATCTCCTGCAGCGACTTGTCGCCGCCGGGTTGCTGCTCGATGGTCTGCGGTGTGGTCGCCACTGTTCTCCCTCGGCACTAGACGGTATGGACAACCGTACCCAGGTGGAGGCCAACCGACAACCCACCGAACGTGAAATCGCGCGGAGGCTTGGTTGTACAGTTGGTCGAAGAGGAGCAGTGCGATTTGGGCCTAGCGCAGGTTGCCTTGCCTACCGAACGGACATAACGTCAGGACAGGATGAGCCGCGGCGGAGTCAGATTGGATGCAGTCGTGAAGCGCTTTGGCGACTTCGCCGCCGTCGGCGGGGTGGACCTCGACATCGAGAGCGGCGAGTTCTTCACGCTGCTCGGCCCGAGTGGCTGCGGCAAGACGACGACGCTGCGAATGATCGCGGGCTTCGAGGAGCCGACCGAGGGCCAGGTGCTGATCGACGGCGACGACGTCTCGGGTCTGCCGCCCTACCGCCGCCCGACCAACACCGTCTTCCAGAGCTATGCGCTCTTCCCCCACCTCAGCGTCGAGCGCAACGTCGCGTTCGGCCTCGAGCGCAGCAAGGTCGGCAAGGACGAGATCCGCCAACGGGTCGGCGAGGAGCTCGAGCGCGTCGGGCTCGCCGGCGAGGCGAAGCGCAAGCCGCGCCAGCTCTCTGGCGGCCAGCAGCAGCGCGTCGCGCTTGCCCGCGCGCTCGTCAACCGCCCGGCGGTGCTGCTGCTCGATGAGCCGCTCGGCGCGCTCGACCTCAAGCTGCGCAAGCGGCTGCAGATCGAGCTGAAGGGAATCCAGCGCGACGTCGGCATCACCTTCGTCTACGTCACCCACGATCAGGAGGAGGCGCTGACGATGTCCGACCGGATTGCGGTGATGAACCGCGGCTTGGTCGAGCAGGTCGCCGGGCCGGAGGAGGTCTATGCACGGCCGGAGACGACCTTCGTCGCCGGCTTCATCGGCGTCTCGAACTTGATGCCGGGCGTCGTCGAGGGGACCGGCACTCAGGGCCGGGTCCGGCTCGACGTCGGCCCCCAGGTGGCGGTTCCGGTCGGCGACGGCCTGGCGGTCGGCGAGCGCTGTCACGCCGTCGTCCGCCCCGAGAAGCTGCAGATCGACGCCGATGCCGCGACGGTGCCGGGCGGCAACCCGAGCGTCGAGGGCGAGGTCGAGAGCTCGGTCTATCTCGGCACCGCGACCCAGATCGTCGTCCGTCTCGGCGGCGGAGTGCGGATGACCGTGCTCGTGCCGAACGCCGACGAGGCGCTGCGCCAGCGGTTACCCGGAGGGGGCGCGCGGGTACGGCTGAGCTGGGCGCCGGAGCACATCCACGTAGTGCGTGAGTCAGGGGGAGCACCAGGCGATGCCGAGTTGCGGCCGACGGCCGAGCTTGCGCTCGGAAAGACAGACAGCTGAGGGAACCCTCCAGGAGGAACAGCCATGAGCAAGGCAACGAACAGAACGAAAGCGGTCAGGTCCCGCTCGGCGCTGGTGGTGTTGCTGGCGCTCGTGGCGGCGCTCGCGCTCGCCGCCTGCGGCGGTAGCGACGACAGCGTCGGTGGCGGCAGCGACTCCGGCACCGAGGTCGCGAAATCGGGGCCCGTCGAGGGCGATCTGACGATCTCGAACTGGCCTGGTTACATGGACCAGGGGTCGAAGAACACGGTCGCTGAGTTCGAGCAGAAGACCGGCGTCAAGGTCGACTACGTCGAGGACGTCAACGACAACGCCGAGTTCTTCGGCAAGCTGCAGCCGCAGCTCGAGGAGGGCAAGTCCGGCGGGCGCAGCATCTTCGTCGTCACCGACTGGATGGCGAAGCAGATGTACGACCTCGGCTATCTGCAGGAGCTCGATCACTCGACGCTGCCGACGGTCTTCGACCACCTGCTGCCGAGCCTCCAGAGCCCGGCGTTCGACCCCGACCGCAAGTTCTCGGTGCCGTGGCAGAGCGGCATGACTGGGCTGATGGTGAACAAGAAGCTCGCGCCCGACGTGAAGTCGGTCAACGATCTCTTCGATCCTAAGTACAAGGGCAAGGTGACGGTGCTCAGCGAGCTGCGCGACACGATTCCGCTGATGCTGAAGGCCGATGGGATCGACCCGTCGAAGGCGACCAAGCAGCAGTGGCTCGACGAGATCGACAAGCTCGGCAATGCTGTCGACTCCGGCCAGCTGCGGCGCTTCACCGGCAACGACTACACCCAGGACATGACCAACGAGAACGTGATTGCGGCGATCGGCTGGTCGGGTGACACCTCGCTGATCGAGAACCGCGACGTCGAGTGGCGGATGCCGACACCAGGCTGCATCCTCTGGTCGGACAACATGGTGATCCCGAAGGGTGCGCCGAACACTCCGGCGGCGCTCGAGTGGATGAACTTCACCTACGAGCCGAAGGTCCAGGCGGACCTCGCGGCCTACATCCAGTACGTGACGCCGGTGACGGGTGTAAAGCAGGTCTTCGAGCAGCAGGGCAAGACCGCGCTGGCGAACAACCCGCTGATCTTCCCCAGCGACCAGTTCACGCGCAACTGCACGACGCAGCCAGATCCGCCCGGCTCGGCCGAGGACCAGCAGGAGGTCACCAAGGCCTTCCAGGATGTGATCACCGGGTGATGGTGAGAACCGGATGACGAGAACGTGAAGAGCAGGGCCGGCCGCCGGCTCGTCCCCTACGGGGAGCAACTGATCCGCTCGTTCCTCTACGCCGGTTCTGCAACGTTGATCGCGCTGGCGATCGCCTACCCGCTTGCCTACGCGATCGCCTTGCGCGCCGGTCGCTGGAAGCTGTTGCTGCTGTTCGCCGTCGTCGCGCCGTTCTTCACGACCTACCTGATTCGCACGATCGCCTGGAAGACGATCCTCGCCGACGCCAGTCCTGCCGTCGACGTGCTCAAGTTTCTCCACCTCGTGCCGCAGGACGGTCGCGTGCTTGCCACCGGCGGCGCCGTGATTGCGGGGCTGACTTACAACTTCCTGCCGTTCATGATCTTGCCGATCTACGCGTCGCTCGAGCGGATGGACGTGCGGCTGATCGAGGCGGCGAAGGACCTCTACGCCTCGAGCACCAAAGCATTCATCAAGGTGACGCTGCCGATCACCGCGCCGGGGATCGTCGCCGGCGTGTTGCTGACCTTCATCCCGGCCGTCGGCGACTACGTCAACGCCCTTCTGCTTGGCGGCACCGGTCAGGCGATGGTCGGCAACGTAATCCAGTCGCTCTATCTCCAGCAGCGCGACTATCCCGAGGCCGCGGCGCTGTCGTTCCTGATGATGGCGGCGATCCTCGTCGTGGTTGCGATCTACCTCAAGTCCGCTGGCACCGGGGCCTTTATGGGTGAGGAGGATGAGGCGCGATGAGCGCTGCCTGGGCCTGGCTTCGGCGCAACGCGCTGCTGATCTACGCGGGCATCGCGGTCCTCTACATGCTGCTGCCGATCTTCGTGATCGCGCTGTTCTCGTTCGACCAGACGACGTTTGGCAGGCTCGACTACACGTGGAGCGGCTTCACGCTCGAGTACTGGCAGAACGCGTTCTCGCAGACGGCGGTCAACGACGCGATGATCACCAGCCTCCAACTTGCCGCGCTGGCGACGATCGTCTCGACGGCGATCGGCACGCTGATGGCGCTCGCGCTGGTCAGGTACCAGTTCCGCGGCCGTGGAGTGTCGAACCTGCTGATCATCTTGCCGATGGCGACGCCGGAGATCGTGATCGGCGCCTCGCTGCTGTCGATGTTCTTGATCTACGGCCTCGAGCTCGGCTTCACGACGCTGTTCATCGCCCACGTGATGTTCTCGATCAGCTTCGTCGTGGTCGTCGTGCGCTCGCGGCTGATCGGTTTCGACCGCTCGCTTGAGGAGGCCGCCGCCGACCTCGGCGCGCCGCCGCTGACGACCTTCCGCACGATCACACTGCCGCTGCTGGCGCCCGGGATCGTCGCCGCGGCGCTGCTCGCCTTCGCGCTCTCGATCGACGACTTCGTGATCTCGAACTTCAACTCCGGCACGACCGAGACGTTCCCGCTCTACATCTTCGGCGTGAGCTTGCGCGGGATCCCCGTACAGGTCAATGTACTGGCCACGATGCTCTTTCTCGTGACCGTTGCCGGTATCGCGCTCGTGCTGTGGCAGCAGCGGCGAGCCGAGCGGATGGCCGCGGTGCAGCCGGAGCCCGAGCCGACACGCGCGATCCAGCCCACGGCGCGGGAGATCGCGACCTGATGGAGGCCGCGGCGGCAACGGGGGGCGCCGCGGAGACCGGCGACAAGGGTCTCAAGAAGAACGCGATCGGCTTCGTCGACGCGCTGGTGATCGGCCTCGCCTCGACGGCGCCGGCCTATTCGCTGGCCGCGGTGATCGGCCTCGTGGTGCTCCACGCCGGCGTCCAGGCGCCGGCGGTGTTGCTCGCCTCGTTCGTCCCGATGTTCTTCATCGCGGCGGCCTTCTACTACATGAACCGCGCTGACCAGGACTGCGGCACGACGTTCTCCTGGGTGACGCGCGCAATGGGCCCGTACATGGGCTGGATGGGCGGCTGGGCGATCACGATGACCGGCGTGCTGGTCGTCGGCTCGCTGGCCGACGTCGCGGCGCGCTACACGTTCCTGTTCCTCGGCTTCGACGACCTCGCCGGCGACAAGTGGGCGGTGATCGCCTTCGCCGTTGCGCTGATCGCGATCATGACCTGGGTCTGCGTGATCGGCACCGAGATCTCGGCACGCCTGCAGCGCGTGCTGATCTTCGGTCAGGTGCTCGGACTGCTGCTGTTCGCGGTCGTCGCGCTGGTCAAGGTGCTCGGCGACGACGGCCTCGCGGGCTCGGTCGACCCGTCGCTGTCCTGGCTGAACCCGTTCGAGGTCTCGAGCCTGTCGGTGCTGGTCGCCGGGATGTTGACCGGCGTCTTCATCTACTGGGGCTGGGAGTCGGCGGTCAATCTGACCGAGGAGACCGAGGACTCGGTCAGCGCGCCCGGGGTCGCCGGCGTGACCAGCACCGTGATCCTGCTCGTCACCTACATCTCGGTGACCGTCGCCGTCGTCGCCTATGCCGGACCGGGGCTGCTCGAGGAGTTCGCCGACGACGAGGGGATCTTCTCGACGCTCGCCGAGAGCGTGCTCGGATCGCCGCTCGACAAGCTCGTCGTGCTGGCGATCCTCACCTCGGCGCTCGCCTCGACCCAGACGACGATCCTGCCCGCCTCGCGCACGACGCTGTCGATGGCGCGCGCCGACGCGATGCCGGCCGCGCTCGGACGGGTCCACTCGCGCTTCTACACGCCGCACGTCTCGACGATCACGATCGGCGTCGTGGCGACCGTCTGGTATATCGGCGTCAGCGCCTTCAGCGAGAACTTCCTCTTCGACACGCTGACGGCATTGGCGCTGATGATCGCCTTCTACTACGCCCTGACGGGGATCGCCTGCGTCATCTACTACCGCCACGAGCTGACGAAGTCGGTGACCAACTTCCTCTTCATCGGCGTCGCGCCGCTGATCGGGGCGCTGACGCTTGGCTACCTGTTCGTCAAGGCGACGATCGACTTCGCCGACCCGGCCGAGTCCTACACCGGGTCGAACCTGTTCGGGATCGGCCTGCCGACGGTGATCGGCGTCGGCTTCCTGCTGCTCGGCTTCGTCCTGATGCTGCTCTGGCGCGCGGGCGGCCACGGGGACTACTTCGGGCGCAAGCCCTTCGAGAAGGTGCCGCCCGACGTGGCGACCGGCAAGGTCGTCGTCGAGGAGACCGCCGGTGCGCCGAGCTGACAGCCACGTCAACCGGGGAGATCGCAGCCATGCCACGTGACCTGATCGTCGGATATGACGACTCGCCTGGCGCGCGCGCCGCGCTCGAGGTGGCGATCCAGCTGGCAGGCGATCTCGGCGACCGGCTGGTGATTGCCTTCGGCTACGAGCCGCCGGGCGACATCGGCGAGGAGCTGACCGCGGCCCGCGCCGCCGTCCGCGAGCTAGGTGAGCGAGTCGCGCACCACGCGCTCTCGCGCGCGACCGCGGCCGGTGTCGAGGCCGAGCTCGCGGTCGTCGACGCGCGTCCCGTCAACGCCCTGCTCGAACTCGCCGAGGCCCACGACGCGCGCATGATCGTCGTCGGCAGCTACGGCGAGAGCCCGATCAAGGGCGCGATCCTCGGCTCAGTGCCGCACAAGCTGCTGCACCTCGCCGATCGGCCGGTGCTGGCCGTACCGGCTTCTTGAGCACCGACTAGTACGAACGTCCAGGTTGGCGCCACGCGTGTGCACCGCTGGCTGCAACAACCGTCCCGATTTCTTGCGGCTTTGCGGCTTCGACAGGGGTTGCACGGGTTTACGTCGCCTTAGCTCCAGCGAGCCACATCGTCCTTTCGTCGAATTTTGGCGGCCCCTTCTAGAGCGGACGTAGCTTGGCCCCACTCGGCTTCGTCAATTGGCTGAGATCGATTTCGTCACTTCTAGAAAGGGTTCTTCAGATGACTCGCAGCCCCAAGCGGCAGCAGACGGTGGGACGTGCGGCGCTTGCAGTTGGCGCCAGCGCGCTGCTTGCCGTTGCGGCGACCGCCCCCGCGCAGGCCAAGCCTGCCAAGGCAGCAGCACAGGTCCACATCTGCATCAAGCAGAGCAAGCCTTCGGCGGGCCTCGTCCGCCTTGCCCAGAAGCCGAAGTGCCCTGCCGGCTGGAAGCTGATCAGCATCACCGCCGGCACTCCCGGTGAGAAGGGTTCCGCCGGTCCGCAGGGCGCGGCTGGCACCCAGGGTATCGCCGGCGCCGACGGAGCCGATGGCGCTAAGGGCGACAAGGGCGATACCGGTGCGGCTGGCGTCCAGGGCATCCAGGGTCTGAAGGGCGACACCGGCGCGGCCGGTGCGAAGGGTGACAAGGGCGACACTGGTTCGGCCGGCGCCCAGGGTCTCCAGGGAATCGCCGGCGCCGTCGGCGAGGCCGGAGCCCAAGGCGCTCAGGGCATCCAGGGTCTCAAGGGCGACACCGGTGAGACCGGCGCCAAGGGTGACCAAGGTGAGCAGGGCCTGAAGGGCGATGCTGGCGATAAGGGCGACCAGGGCGAGCAGGGCATCCAGGGTCTGAAGGGCGACACTGGAGAGACCGGCGCCAAGGGTGACCAGGGCGAGCAGGGTCTGAAGGGTGACGCTGGTGAGAAGGGCGACCAGGGCCTGAAGGGCGACAAGGGCGATCAGGGCGACATCGGCCTGACCGGCGAGCAGGGCCTCAAGGGCGACACCGGAGAGACCGGCGCCCAGGGCGATGCTGGCGCTGATGGCGCGGCTGGTGCCGATGGTCGCTCGCTGCTGAGTGGTTCCGGCGCGCCGGAGTCCGACGCTGGCAATCCGGGCGACTTCTACGTCGACACCGCCTCGAACGAGCTCTACGGCCCGAAGGCGGCCGACGGTGACGAGCCGTGGGGCGACCCGACTTCGCTCGTCGGTCCTCAGGGTCCGGCTGGCGAGAAGGGTGAGAAGGGCGACACCGGTGCTCAGGGCGAGCAGGGCATCCAGGGCCTCAAGGGCGACACCGGCGACGCCGGCGCCAAGGGCGACAAGGGTGACCAAGGCGATGTCGGCGCCAAGGGCGATACCGGTGAGACGGGCGACAAGGGCGACAAGGGCGATGCCGGTACCTCGACGCTGAGCGGCATCGGCGCTCCCGTCGCGCAGGGCAACGTCGGTGACTTCTACGTCGACCTCGCCGACTACACGATCTACGTGATCGACGTCTCGGGCGGCGACAAGATCCCGCGCAAGGGCGG
>CBFGZN010000058.1:0-12168 GCA_965653255.1 uncultured Solirubrobacterales bacterium
GGATCGACATGCGCCCGTTCGATCGCCGCGCGCACGACGATCGCGGCGAGATCGTCAGGACGAACCGTGGCGAGTGCGCCGCCGGCGACCGCCCTGGCGGACCCGAGCGCCGTGCTGCTGGCCACCGCGGCGGCCTGGCTGCTCTTCTTGGCCTTCTTGTCGGATCCGTCGGTCGGCTTCGGATCCGGGATGTAGGTGGCGGTGTAGAGCAGGCGCGAGTTGAAGTAGGTGCACTGGTAGTCGATGATCTCGCCGACCTCGTCCTGGACCGACGGCGGGCTGAGCTTGTCGTCCTTGCCGCAATCGTCCTTGGCGCGCGAGGCTCGCCACCAGTCGCTGCGCGCCAGATCGACGGTGTCGAGCACCGGCGCCCAGGTCGGGACGGTGAGCGCGACGCGGGCGTCCTTGCCGACCTTGAGCGGCCCGTCGAGAGCGAAGGTCGGCGTCGAGCCGAGGAAGCGCGAGACGTCGTAGACCTCGCTCTGGCGCATCAGCCGGTGGTTGCCCTTCTTGCCCTTCTTCGTGCTGCGGCGCAGGATCGAGAGCTGGACCTGCGGGTCGTCGCCGAAGCGGCCGTCGAAGAACTCGATCTGGGTGTCGGTCAGCTTGCCGAGCGACACGGTAAAGGCGACGATCTTGCCCGGGCGCGGCACCACGAACGGATTCTTCAGCGATCCGGCGCGGCCCTGGTAGGCGGTCACCTGGTAGGCGGCGACGCAGGGGTCGTTCGGGCAGTTCGAAGCGGCCGGCGGGGAGCCACCGGCGCCGAGCTCGATGACCTTGGCCTGCGCGCCCGCGGGAAGCGCGAGCACGGCGACAGCGAGGGCTGGGATGAGATAGCGCTTCATGTCGGGATTCCAACACGGGGTTCGCCCCCGAGTTTCGGATTCCTACTTGTAGCGACCGCGATCGCTACTTGTAGCGGTAGGTGATGCGGCCCCGGTCCAGGTCGTACGGGGACAGCTCGATCTTCACGCGGTCGCCCGGCAGGATGCGGATGTAGTGCCTGCGCATCTTGCCCGAGATGTGCCCGAGGACCTCGTGGTCGTTGTCGAGCTTCACGCGGAACATCGTGTTCGGGAGGGCCTCGCTTATCTCGCCCTCCATCTCGATCTTCTCCTCTTTTGCCAAAGCGCCTTTCTCGTCTCTGCGCCGGCCTTGGGGCCGGCATACCGTCTTAAAACGCTACCAGCCCGCAGCCAATAGCTCGCGGGCGAGCGCGACCGCCTCGTCGCGCGTCGTCGCCTCACCGGTATAGACGGCCTCGCTCAGCCGAGCGATCAACCGCCCGAGCTCGGGCCCGGGCTCGATGCCGACGGCAGCGGCCAGCTCGTCGCCGCGTAGTGGCGGCCGCGGCGGCCCGTCGGCGTGCCAGCGCAGCGCCGGTCCGATCAGCTCGCGGGCGACCTCGAGGTGCGCCGCGATCGCCCGCTCCGCATTGCGGCCGCGGGTCGCGAGCCGGTCGGCGCAGGAGAGCACCGACACGTCGACCGCGACCGGATCGCAGCGCGACAGGTAGCTGTAGATCTTGGCCCGGTCGAGCGGTCGTTCGTGAACGAGGAAGCCGAGTGCGAGGTGGTGACGAGCCAGCGCCCCGACGTGGCTACGCAGCCGCTCGCTGACGCGCAGGCGGCGGAAGATCTCGCCGACCAGCTCCTGTCCGGCCGCGTCGTGGCCGATGAACGTCACGCGGCCGTCCGCGCGGACGCCACGCGTCTGCGGCTTCGCGACGTCGTGGAACAGCGCCCCGAAGCGCAGCGCCTCGGCACGGGTCAGCCCATCGGCGAGCGGCTCGTCGAGCACCGCGCGCAGCTCGCTGGCCTGGTCGCCGAACAGCTCCTCCAGACGGCCAGGCGCCAGCAGCTCGATCTGCTGCTCGAGCACCGCCACGGTATGGCCGTAGACGTCGAGGTGGTGGTAGTGGCTCTGCTCGACGCCCTGGAGCGCGGCGATCTCCGGCAAGACGGCCTCCAACACCCCGAGCCGCCGTGCCAGCTCCAATCCGTCCAGCGCACCAGGGGCCGTCAGCAGCCGGCGCAGCTCGCCGAACACGCGCTCGCCGGAGGGCTCGACGAGCCGCGGCGCGACCTCCGCGGTCAGCCGCTCGGTCTCGGCGTCGGGCTCCATCGCCAACTCGGCGGCCAGCCGCACGAGCCGCAGCGCACGCAACGGATCATCGGCGTAGGCCTGCGGACCGAGCACACGCAGCACACCGGCCTCAGCGTCGGCGAGACCGCCAAACGGGTCGATCGGCTCGCCGCCGCCGAGCGGTACGGCAACAGCATTGAGCGCGAAGTCGCGCCGCGCGAGATCCTGCTCGATCGTCTCGCCCTGCAGCGGCGAGACGTCGCAGGCGACGTCACGGTCGCGACCGAGCACGCGCCAGGCGCCGAAGTCCTCGGAGAGCGGGAAGCGCGGTCCGCCGAGCGCCCGCGACGCGACCTGGGCCGCCGCCTCCGCATCGCCGGCGACGGCGAGGTCGACGTCGGTCAGCGGTCGCTCGAGCAGCGCGTCGCGAACGACGCCGCCGACCAGCCAGGCCTCGATCCCAGCCGAGCCGAAGGCCTCACGCAGCACACGCACGGGCTCCGCAGCCGACAGCCGCTCTGCGAGCGCGCCGGCGGTCACGGCTCGTGCGTCCGCGGCACCCGCGCCGTCAGGCCGCAGGTGACCTCGTAGTTGATCGTGCCGAGCCGGCGCGCCACCTCCTCGGCGAGGATCCGCTCGTCGCCCTGCGGCCCGATCAGGACCGCCGTGTCGCCGGGCACGACCGACGTCTCGTCGCCGAGATCGACTGTCACGTTGTCCATGCTGACCGTGCCGACGAGCGGGCGACGGAGACCGCCGATCAGCACGTCGCAGTCGTTGGTCAGCGCGCGGCGCCAGCCGTCGCCGTAGCCGATCGGCAGCGTCGCCACCCAGGTCGGCCCGGCCGCCGTCCATCGGCGGCCGTAGCCGGCGCTCCAGCCGTTTTCGAAGCGTCGCACGGCGCCAACCGCGACCTCGAGCGCGAGCGCCGGCTCGAGCCCGTGCGTCGCCGGATCCTCCTGAAACGGATCGAGCCCGTAGATCGCGACTCCGCAGCGCGCCATGTCGAAATGGCTGGCCGGTTCGCGATAGACGGCCGCACTGTTGGCCGCGTGGACGATCAGGCCCGGATGGGCCGCCGACAGCTCGTCCGCGAACGCCGAGAAGCGGCCGAGCTGCGCCGGGAAGTGGTCGTCGCCGAGCTCGTCGGCGGTCGCGAAGTGCGTCATCAAGCCGACCAGCTCGAGCCGATCGTCGGCTGCCGCGATGTCCGCCACCGCGCGGGCCTGGGCAGGATCGATCGCGCCGAGGCGGCCCATGCCGCTGTCGAGCTTTACGTGGATCCGTGCCGGCGGGCCGCTCTCCCCCACTCGCTCGGCCAGCGCGCGCGCGAACTCCGGCTCCCAGACGACGATGTCGGCGTCGGCGGCTAGCGCCGTCGCGGTCTCGGCGCGCGTCAGCGAGCCCATCACGAGCAGGCGTCCCGTCAGACCGGCCGCGCGCAGCAACGCCGCCTCACCGGCGGTTGCCACCGCGAGCCAGGTCGCGCCGCCGCGCTGAGCCGCGCGGGCGCATTCGACGGCGCCGTGGCCGTAGCCGTCGGACTTGACCACGGCGCACAGCGCGGCGCCGCCGGTCAGCAGCGAGCGGAGATGCGTGCAGTTGCGCTCGACCGCGCCGACGCTGACCCGCGCCAGCGCCCGCGCCGCCGTCTGCGCGGCCATCTCAGGAGACGAGCGCGCCGAGGACGTCGAGGCGGGTGACGACGCCGACGAAGCGCCCGTGCTCGACGACCGGCAGCCGGTTGTGCCCGGACTTGTGGATCAGCTTTGCCGCCTCGTCGATGCTCGTGTCGACGTCAACGGTGTCGGGGTCGGCGGTCATCATGTCGCCCGCGTTCGAGGCGAACGCCTTGCGCAGCTTGTCCTCGAAATGACTGATCGGCTCGAGGAAGACCGTGCCGCCGAAGATGTTGACGTAGTACGGCAGGTGGAGATCGCCGCTGTCGTCGCTGAGGACGAGGTCGGCCTCGGTGACGATCCCGACGCAGCGCCCGCCGTCGTTGACGACCGGCACGCCCGGCAACTCGTGCTCGCGCAGCACCGCGAGGACGTCTTCGACGCTGTCCTTGGGAGCGACGGTCGGCGTGTCGGTCTCCATGATCTCTCTGACGGTCTTTGGCACGGCGCGGACCTTATCGGGATCGGGAGCCGAATCCCTCGGGCAACGCGTCGACGACATCGCCGGCGATCGTGTGGTCGGCGCCGTGACGGGCGGCCGCGACGCGACCCGCGCGGGCGTGGGCGATCGCACCGAGCGCAGCCGCCTCGAACGGGGCGACGCCCTTGGCGAGCAGCGCTCCGATCAAGCCCGACAGCACGTCGCCGGTGCCGGCGGTCGCGAGCGCCGGCGTGGCTCCCGGGCTGACGGCGACCGGGCCGCCCGGAGCGGCGACGATCGTGTCGTCGCCCTTCAGCAGAACGACCGCGCCGCTGCGCTCGGCGGCCTCGCGCGCCGACGCGAGGCGGTGGGCCTCGATCTCGGCCGAGTCGCGCTCCAGCAGGCGTCCGAGCTCACCGGCGTGCGGGGTCAGCAGCGTCGGCGCGGAGCGCTCGCGCAGCGACTCCAGTGCACCGGCGTGGGCGTTGAGCCCGTCGGCATCTATCAGCAGCGGCGCCTCAGCCCGTGCCGCAACGGCACGCGCGAACGCGACAGCAGAATCGGTGCGTCCAAGCCCAGGGCCGAGCACGACGGAACCGGCGCGCTCGGCGAGCTCGAGGAAGGGCTCCACCCCGTCGGGTGCATGAGCGCCGTCGGCCTCGGGCATGTGGTGCGCCATCTGCTCGAGCAGGCGCAGAGCGAGCACGGGCTGAACGGAGTCGGGCACGGCGACCTGGATGTAGCCGGCTCCGGCACGGGCGGCCGACAGCGCCGCCAGCGTCGGCGCCCCGGTCAAGCCGCGCGAACCGCCGGCGATCGCCACGACGCCGGAGTCGAACTTCGATCCGAAGCGCTCGCGGCGTGGGAACAGGTCGAGCACGCGCTCGGAGATCAGGCCGGCGATAGCCGGCGGCGGCCCGCCACGGGGAAGGCCAATCGCGACAACCTCGACGTCGCCCGCGTGCATCGCTCCGGGAGCCACGTGGAGGCCGATCTTCGAGCCATGGAAGGTGGCGGTTGCCGTCGCGGCCACCGCGACGCCGATCACCTCTCCGGTCGAGGCGTCTACCCCGGACGGAACATCGCAGGCAATCACCGGCGCAGCGGCGGCGTTGATCGCGACGATCGCGCTGGCCACGGGCTCGCGCGGCGCGCCCTCGAAGCCTGTTCCGAGCATCGCGTCGACGATCGCTCCCGAGCCGTCGAGCAGCTCGGCCGCGAATGGCTGCGGCGGCTCGCCCGGCAACCGCTCGAGCTGGATGCGCGCGTCGCCCCCGAGCTTCTCCAACGGCGCAACCGCCAGCACGTCGACAACTCTCCCCTCCTCGCGCAGCAACCGCGCCGCCGCAAGGCCGTCACCGCCGTTGTTGCCAGCTCCGACGACGATCCGGATCGGCAAGCCGGGGCGCGCCAGACGCGCCGTCAGTCGCACCAGCCCAAGACTCGCCTGCTCCATCAGGTCAAGCGACGGGACGCCCTCATCGGCGATCGCCCAGGCGTCGCAGGCGCGCATCTCGGCCGCGTCGTAGAGCGGGTCCAGCCAGTCCGGCAGTGAGGTCACGAGACCAGGATCGCCGCCGCGCCGGCGGTCGTCTCGGTGTGAGTCAGCGACACCGCGACCTGCTTGCCGAGCTGCTCCGCCCGCGCCGCGGCGGCGCCGCCGAGACGAACGTCCGGCGCCGCGCCGGTCGCGATCAGCTCCACGTCGCGAAATGCCCACGCTTCTAGGCCGAGCGCCTTCGCCACAGCCTCCTTGGCGCAGAAGCGCGCCGCCAGGTGCTGCCCCGGGCGCGCCTTGTCCGCGGCGTAGGCGCGCTCTCCAGGCGTGAACAGCCGCTCGGCCAGCCGCGGCCGCCGCTCCAGCGCGCGCTCCAGGCGCTCGATCTCCAGAAGATCGATCCCGATCATCGCTCTGCCGCTCCGATCGAGCGAAGCATCGTTGGGGCCAGGGCCCCAAGAATCGTTCGCGCGGCGTCGGAGAGTCGAGTCACTCGACCGTGACGGTCTTTGCGAGGTTCCTGGGCTGATCGACGTTCAAGCCGCGGCCAAGGGCGATGTAGTAGGCGAGCAGCTGCAGAGGGATCACCGCGAGCAGCGGCTGGATCAGCCAGTCGGCGTCCGGAACGTAGACGACCTCCTCGGCGTGCTCGGCGACCGCCTCGTTGCCCTGGGTCGCGACGGCGAGCACGTGCGCGCCACGCGCCCGCACCTCGGCGATGTTCGACAGCACCTTGTCGAGCACCGGCGAGTCGGTGGCGACGCAGACGACCGGCGTCCGCTCGTCGAGCAGCGCGATCGGGCCGTGCTTCATCTCACCGGCGGCGTAGGCGTCGGTCGGCACGTAGGAGATCTCCTTCAGCTTCAACGCGCCCTCGAGCGCGGTCGCGAGCCCGGCGTGACGGCCGAGGTAGAGGAAGAACTCGGCGTCGCGCCAGTGCTCGGCCATCTGGCGAACCGGCGCGTCGACCTGTTCGAGCAGCTCGTCGATCCGCCGCGGCAGCGCACGCAGGTCGGCGACGAGCTCGGCGACCCGCTCCGCCGGCAAGGTCTCGCGCACCTGGGCGAGTCGCAGCGCCAGCAGCAGCATCGCCGCCACCTGCGAGACGTAGGTCTTGGTCGCCGCGACGCCGATCTCCAGGCCGGCGCGCGTGAACAGCACGCCATCGGAGTCGCGCGTCGCCTGACTGCCCATCACGTTGGTGATCGCGAGCACGCGCGCGCCCTTCTCGCGCGCCAGCCGCATCGCGGCGAGCGTGTCGGCGGTCTCGCCCGACTGGGTGATGCCGATCACTAGGTCGCGCTCGTCGACGACCGGGTCGCGGTAGCGGAACTCCGACGCGACGTCCATCTCGACGGGGACGCGCGACCAGGTCTCGACCGCGTACCGGCCGGAGAGGCCGGCGTGGTACGAGGTGCCGCAGGCGACGATCACGATCCGCCGCAGGCTACGCAGCTCATCGTCGGAGATGCCGATGTCGCCGAGCTCGACGCCATCGCCGATCAGCCGGTCGGCGACCGTCTCGGCGACCGCGTCCGGCTGCTCGTGGATCTCCTTCAGCATGAAGGTGTCGTAGCCGCCCTTCTCGGCTGCCTCCTCGTCCCAGTCGACCTCCTCGGCGGGACGCTCGACCGGCTCGCCGGTGGCGGTCGTGAAGCTCGCCCCCTCGGGCGTGATCACGACGATCTCGTCGTTCTCGACGAGCTGTACGCGACGGGTGTCGCGCAGGAAAGCCGGAATCGCCGAGGCGACGAAGCTCTCCCCCTCGCCGACGCCGATCACCAGCGGGCACTCCTTGCGTGCCGCGACCAGCGTGCTCGGCTCGTCGGCGTGGACGGCGACGAAGGCGTAGTGGCCGCGCAGCTCGCCGTAGGCGGCGCGCACGGCAGCGACCAGATCGCCGTCGTAGTGGGCGGCGATCAGATGGGCGACAGCCTCGGCGTCAGTCTCGGAGCTGAAGGTCGCGCCGTCGGCCTCGAGGCCCTGGCGCAGCTCGGTCCAGTTCTCGACGATGCCGTTGAGGACGACGTGGACGCGGCCCGAGCTGTCGTCGTGCGGATGGGCGTTGGCCTCGGTGACGCGGCCATGTGTAGCCCAGCGCGTGTGGCCGATCCCCGCGACGGCGCCGTTGCCGAAGCCGTTGTCGCCGACGGCGTCGCGCAGCCGCGACAGGTTGCCGACCGCGCGCACCGTCTGGACCTCGCCGTCGGTTAGCAGCGAGATGCCGGCCGAGTCGTAGCCGCGGTACTCGAGCTTCTCGAGACCGGCGAGCAGGATCTCGCGGCAGGGACGCCCGCCTGTATATCCGACGATTCCGCACATGGAGGACCAGACAGGCTATCGGCGGCTGTCGCGGACCCTTGCGACGCGCAAGCTGGTTTGCGCTTCAGAACATGAGACCGCGGGCGGCGATCAGGCGAGGACGCGCTCGACGACGGCAACTAGGCGAGCCGTCACGGCTTCGCACTCGTCCTCGTCCGGCGCCTCGACCATCACCCGCACCAGCGGCTCGGTGCCCGACGGGCGCACCAACACCCGCCCACGGCCCTCGAGCGCGCCGGACTCGGCTTCGACGGCCTCCCAAACGGCGGTCGCGCGCTCCAGCGCGCCGCGGTCGCGCACGCGCACGTTGACCAGCCGCTGCGGCAGCTTGCGCATTCCGTCGCGCTCGGCGAGATCACCGTCGCCCAGCGCCTCGAGCGTCAGCAGCGCCGCGGCGATCCCATCCCCCGACGGCACGAAGCCGGTCTCGATGATGTGGCCCGACTGCTCGCCGCCGAGGCTCCAGCCGCGGCGCAGCAGCTCGGCCAAGACGTGGCGATCGCCAACCGGCGTTACCGCCACCTCGACCCCAGCGTCCTTCATCGCACTGTGGAAGCCGTAGTTGGTCATCACCGTGACGGCGACGCCCCCGCCGGGCAGACGGTCCGCGGCGCGCAGGTGGAGCGCCGCCAGCGCGACCAGCTCGTCACCGTCGACGACCGCGCCGTTGCGATCGACGGCCAGGACACGGTCCCCGTCGCCGTCGAAGGCGAAGCCGATGTCGAAGTTGCCTGACGCCACCCGCTCGGCCAACGCCTCGACGTGGGTCGACCCGACACCGTCGTTGATGTTGCGACCGTCGGGCTCGACGGCGATCGCCTCGACGTCGGCGCCAAGGCGGCGGAAGATCTCGGGGGCGACCCGGTGGGTCGCGCCGTTGGCGCAGTCGAGCAGGACGCGCCGGCCGCTGAGGTCGAGCTCGCCGAAGTGCAGCTCGAGCTCGCGCAGATAGTCGCCGCCGGCGCCGTGCAACGTGCGGATCCGGCCGATCGGCCGGGTCGCCGGCTGCTGCTCGCCCGCGACGAGCGCCTCGATCCGCTCCTCGCGCTCGTCGGAGACCTTCATCCCGTCGGGCCCGAAGAACTTGATGCCGTTGTCGGCGTAGGGGTTGTGCGAAGCCGAAACGACCGCGGCGAGATCAAAGCCGTGACGGCGCGTCAGCAGCGCCGCGCCCGGGGTCGGCAGCACACCGCCGAGCAGCGCCTGCCCACCGACGGCGGCGACGCCCGCCGCGAGCGCCGACTCGAGCATCTCGCCCGACTCGCGCGTGTCGCGCACGATCAGCACCTGCGGCGCCGTCTGGGCAGCGTCCCATGCGGTCTCCGTGGCGGCGCGCCCGAGCGCCAACGCCAGCTCGGCGGTCAGGAACTCGCCCGCGGCACCGCGGACGCCGTCCGTGCCGAACAACCGCGCCATGCGTGTTGCTAGCGCTTCGAGAACTGCGGGCGCTTGCGGGCCTTCTTGAAGCCGGCCTTCTTGCGCTCCTTGACGCGCGGATCGCGCGTCAGGAAACCGCGCCGCTTCAGCTCACCGCGCAGATTCGGATCGGCCTCGACGAGCGCGCGGGTGATGCCGTGGCGCAGCGCGCCGGCCTGAGCCGACACACCGCCGCCGTGGATCTTCGCGACGACGTCCATCCGCTCCTGCTGGCCAACCGTCTCCAGCGGCAGACGCGCCTTCGTCTGCAGCGACGGGCGCGGGAAGTACTCGTTCAGCGACTTGCCGTTGATCGTGTACTCGCCGGTGCCGGGCTTCAGCGTCACACGGGCGACAGCGCTCTTACGCTTGCCGGTCGCGCGGTAGCGCGCGTCTGCGGCGAGGTTCAGCACGGCCTCGAGCGGCTTCGGCGCCTCCTCCTCATCGGAGTCGTCGGCTGCAGCCTCGCCCTCGGCCACGACCTCGTCGGCGATCTCGACCTCGGCGCCGGCGTAGCCGGAGTCGTCGCCACGCTTCTCCTCCTCGAGCACCAGGTCGGGCTCGAGGTGGGCACCCGGGATGACCTCGGGCTCGTCGGCCTTCGCGTCCTTCTTGCGCTTTGGCTTCGGCTTCTCGGCCGGCGTCTCCTCGCTGGCCTCGGGCTCAGCGGCCTCGTCACCGTCGGCGACAGGCGCCTCCTCGGCGGGAGCATCCTCAGCAGGCGCCTCCTCGGCAGGAGCCTCCGGCTCGTCGGCCTGCTCGGCCGTGGCCTCCGGCTGCTCCGGGGTCGCCTCAGGCTCCTCCGCGGCGGGCTGCTCGGCCGTCGGCTCCTCGGGAGCCGGCTCGTCCTGCGGGGTGTCCTGGGGCTCGTCGGCCATCTAGTTCTCGATCTCCATGGGCTTGGGCTGCTGCGCGGCGTGCGGATGGTCCGGGCCGGCGTAGATCTTCAGCTTGCGCAACTGGGCGCGGGCGATGCGGTTGCGCGGCAGCATCCCCTTGACGGCGAGCCGCAGCGGCTCCTCGGGACGACGGTCGATCATCTCCGTGAACGTCCGGCTGCGCAGACCGCCCGGGTAGCCCGAGTAGCGGTGGTAGAGCTTCTCGTCGCGCTTCTTGCCGGTGACCGCGATCTTCTCGGCGTTCACGACGACGACGAAATCGCCGACGTCACAGTGCGGCGTGTACTCCGGCTTGTGCTTGCCACGCAGAGCGGTCGCGATCTGCGTCGCCAAGCGGCCGAGCGTCTGTCCGGTCGCGTCGACGACGAGCCATTCGCGCTCGCGGTTCTCTGGGGTGGCTACGTAAGTCTTCATTTGCGGCGGCACAGTGTGGCACAAGTGCGCAAGCTCAGCCTCGTCACGGTTGCCGCCGCAGCCTCGGCTATGCTGCCGCCAGTTTTCACAGCCTGCCGAGTCCGTCGCGGTGCGCCGCGGGGGAACGGGGGAACCAATCGGGCGCCTTCGGGCGTTCGAGGGGCGAATCGAAGGCGCCAGTCGCCACCGTAGCGCCGCTCTTTCGGCGCGAGCCCGTCAGCTAACCCCGTAGGCCGCACAGAAAGAGAGGCAGTACGAGCCAGTGCCTTCGGGTCGAGCAACGTCCGTCTTGATCGCCGTAGCGGCCGCCTGCGCCGTGGTCCCCGCGACCGCCGCCGCATCCGGCTCGTCCTCCTCGGCAGGCGGGGTGATGTTCGTCGAAACGCCGAAGATCGCCAAGGTCGCCTGCGTCAAGCGCTGCGCGACGCGCAAGCGGCTGCAGGGCGGCAGCACCGCCCGGATCTCCGGCAGCTCGCTCGACCAGGTCTCCACGGCGATCTTCCAGGGCGCGGCCGGCCGTTCCGACGACGTCCGCGTCAAGGTCAAGCCGCTCGACGGACGTCGCCTCCGTGCGACCGTCCCGAAAAGCGCCGTCAGCGGGCCGATCTCGCTCGTCACGACCGCCTCGGTCGCCTCACCGCCGAGCCCGCCGATCGCGATCCTGCCGCCACTGCCCACCGACGTCCTGATCAAGTCCAACCACGTCTTCCCGATCGTCGGCAAGCACGACTTCGGCGGCAGCGGCGCCGACTTCGGCAGCGGCCGCGCCGGCCACAGCCACCAGGGCCACGACGTCTTCGCGCGCTGCGGAACGCCGATGGTCGCCGCACGCGGCGGGCGCGTGCAGGCCAACAAGTACCACTCCGCCGCCGGCAACTACCTAGTCATCGACGCCGACGGCAGCTACCTCGGCAAGTATCGGAAGAATCACATCCCGCACCGCGCCACGCCAGCCATGCGAGGGGGACGCCGACGACAGCGGCACCGACTACGTCTACATGCACATGGCCGGGCCGAACCCGTTCACCCGCGGCGACAAGGTCGCGACCGGCCAGCGGATCGGCGCCGTCGGCGACACCGGCAACGCGCGCGGCTGCCACCTCCACTTCGAGCTCTGGTCGGCGCCCGGTTACTACGAGGGCGGTCACCCCTTCGACCCCCTCCCCGCCTTGAAGGCCTGGGACAGGTAGTTCATAGTCGCCTCTCATGGGCGACTACACACGCATCGACCTCACCGACGCACCGGACATCCTCGGCGACTACCCCGGCGAGATGCGCTT
This sequence comes from uncultured Solirubrobacterales bacterium, assembly GCA_965653255.1. GTDB lineage: Bacteria > Actinomycetota > Thermoleophilia > Solirubrobacterales > Thermoleophilaceae > JAAYBF01. Next base: position 12,018 of record CBFGZN010000058.1, read on the forward strand.
CCTCACCGGAGCCCTCGACGCCGAGCAGTCCGCCCTCACCTACCGCCGCATGCCACCCGACACCGGCGGTCGCGGCAGCTACGGCCACCGCCACAAGACCCAGGAGGAGCTCTACCTCGTCGTCGAGGGAACCCTCACCTTCAAGATCGGC
>CBFGZN010000059.1:0-12085 GCA_965653255.1 uncultured Solirubrobacterales bacterium
GAATCAGGTCGTCGCGCTCGATGGCGTCGTCGGCGGCCTCGAAGGCGGCCCTCGAAGCCGTCACCGTCGGCGACGGGGCGTATATTGGGGCCGGGTCGGTGATCTCCGAGGACGTTCCGCCCGGTGCGCTCGGAATCTCGCGGCCAGAGCAGAAGAACGTCGACGGCTACACGGAGCGGATCGAGAAAGAGCGGGGATGAGCGCGATCGCCACCGACACGGAGCTGACCGCTGGGACATTCATCCCGGCCAGCTACGACAAGCGACTGATGGTCGCCGCTGGCCGCGCCACGCAGGCGCTCGGCGCGAAGATCGCCGACAACCTCGGCGTCGACATCGCCGACGCCGGCCTCAAGACCTTCTCCGACGGCGAGGTCTACTGCCGCTACGCCGACTCGATCCGCGGTGCCGACCTGTTCATCGTCGCCTCGATCGCCGGCAGCGACGAGCACGACATGACCGTCAACGACTCCCTGATGGAGCTGATGGTCATGGTCCACGCGGCCAAGCACGCCTCGGCGCACCGGATCATCGCCGTCACTCCCTGGTACGGCTACTCGCGCCAGGACAAGAAGTCAGCGCCGCGCGAGCCGATATCCGCGCGTCTGGTCGCAGAGATCCTCGAGACCGCGGGCATCGACCGGCTCGTCACGATGGACCTCCACGCCGGCCAGATGCAGGGCTTCTTCTCGAAGCCGGTCGACCACATGACCGCAATGCCGATCCTGACCCAGTTCGTCAGCGACCAGCTCGCCGGCCAGGACCTCGTGATCATCGCTCCCGACGCCGGCCGCGTGAAGCTCGTGCGCAAGTTCGCGCAGAAGGTAGGCGCCCCGTACGCGCTGCTCGAGAAGGAGCGCCCGACCCACCAGGTCGCCGAGATCGGCTATGTGATCGGCGACGTCAAGGACAAGGTCGCGGTGATCGTCGACGACATCATCGACACTGGCGGCACACTCAGCGCCGCCGCCCAGACCGTCCTCGACGAGGGCGCCTCGAAGGTCTACGCGGTTGCCACCCACGGTGTCTTCTCAGGCAACGCCTTCGCGACGCTCGAGGCCTCGCCGCTCGCCGGGATCGTCGTCACCGACACGATCCCGTTGCGCGACGGCGCTCCGGAGCGGATCCAGGTGCTGACCAGCGCCGACATCCTCACCGACTCGATCCGCCGCATCTTCCTCGACGACTCCGTCTCGGAGATCTTCGAGGGCGAGAACCAGCTCTTCTAGACCGCGTCCGCCAACGCGGATATGGTCGTCGCCATGTACGAGTTTCTCCTGACGATCCATGTCCTGGCAGCCGTCATCTGGGTCGGCGGCGGCATCGCGATGCACATCCTCGGCCGCAGAGTGCTCAAACGGAACGATCCGCAGGAGATCTACAAGTTCTCCGAGGAGGTCAACCTCATCGGGCTGCGGCTCTACGCGCCGGTGTCGCTGGTCTTGCTGGTCGCCGGCATCCTGCTTGTGAATCAGGTGGAGTCAGGTGCTGAGTTCTCACAGCTCTGGATCACGCTCGGCTTCCTCGGCTGGATCATCAGCTTCCTCGTCGGGATCGGCTACTACGGCCCGCAGGACAAGAAGCTGCAGGCGCTCGTCGCGGCCGAGGGGCCGACCGCTCCTGGCGTCGTCGCGAACGTCCGTCAGGCGCTGCTCGTCAACTCGATCGAGATCCTGATCCTCGTTCTGGTCATCATCGATATGACGACCAAGCCAGGCCTCTAGCCTCGAAGTAATCCCACTCGGCGCGGCCGAGCTCGGTCGCGGGCTCGTCGCCGAACCACCACTCGCGGCCGATCCGGTACCAGTTGCGGGTGGCGCCGAGCTGACCGAGGACGGCGAGCATCCCGAGCTCCATCCGCCGGCCCATCAGCTCGTTCGCGGGCACGTTCTCACGCCGCATCAGGTCGTAGTACTCCGAGCGCGGGTCGGACGCGGCGCTGATCGCCCGCATCACGCGCCGCGAGTCGATCGTCAGCTCGCGGTCCTCCATGTACCAGCCGCCGACCGCCTCGACGTGACCCATCAGCCGCTCGGCGTCGACCTTGCTCGGGTCCTTGAGGAAGCCGAGCTCGTGCAAGGCGACGCGCAGCCGCTCCGGGTCGCGCTCGGCCGCGGCGTCGATCGCCGCGATCTCAAGCGCCACCTGCTCGCGGTCGAGCTGCTTGGTCATGCCGAAGTCGAGGAAGGCGACGCGGCCGTCCTCCATCAGCAGGTAGTTGCCGGGGTGGACGTCGGCGTTGAAGTGCAGCAGGTGGAAGATCGAGCCGAAGCAGAAGCGGAAGACGATCTCGCCGAAGCGGTCGCGCTCGGCCTGCGACAGCGCCTTGACGGCGTCGAAGCCGACGCCGTCCACCCACTCCGTGACCAGCACCCGTCCGCGCGACAGGCGCGTGATCACGTCCGGCACGTAGATGAACGGGTGACCGCGGTAGCCGCGTGAGAAGGCGCGCTGGTTCTGCGCCTCGTACTCGTAGTCGAGCTCCTCGAGCACGCGCTCCTTGAGCTCGGCGGCTGCCGCCTTGGCGTCGAGCCCCGGCGCGATCGCCTTCGCCAGCCGCATGATCATGCCGGCGTTCTGCATGTCGGCGCGCAGCGCCTCGGCGACGCCCGGATACTGGATCTTCACCGCCACGCGGCGGCCGTCGGGCAGCGTCGCCCGGTGGACCTGGCCGATCGAGGCCGCCGCGGCGGCCTCGTGCTCGAACTCCTCGAACAGCTCCTCGACCGGCTCCTCCCACTCCTCGTCGAGCACCTTGCGGACCTGGTCCCAGGGCATCGGCGGCGCCTCGGAGCGCAGGTTCGCCAGCTTGTCCTGGTACAGCTCGCGGTACTCGTCGGGCAGGAAGTCGGTGTCGACGAACGAGGCGAGCTGGCCGATCTTCATCGCCGCGCCCTTCATCGTCCCGAGCGTGTCGACCATCCGCTCGGCCGCCTCCAGGTGACGTTTGTCGAGCTGCGCCGCCGCCTCCTCCTTCGAACGCGCCAGATTGGCCGCGCGCGTCCCAGCCCAACGCGCTCCCTGACTGCCGATTACCGTGCCGACCTGAGCCGTCCGGCGCACCCTCCCCTTGGGTATCGAGCGGTCGTCCTTGGCCATCGCGCTCACCCTAGAGGCCCAGTGGTCTACACTGGCCGGCCGTTATGGCTTCCAAGCGTCCCACCTTGTCTGTCGATGTTCGTGAGGAGCGCGGCTCCCGCGCGACCCGCCGTCTGCGCCGCGCCGGCCTCGTGCCCGGCGTGCTCTACGGTGCCACCCACGACGAGACGGTCTCGTTCAAGGTCGGCGACCGCGACCTGCGCCGGATCCTGATCGACGGCTCGGCGCTGATCGACGTCGAGATCGGTGGCGAGAAGTCGGTGCCGGCGATCCTCAAGGACCGCCAGCTGCACCCGGTGCGCGACGAGGTCATGCACGTCGACTTCCTCGAGGTCAACCTCTCCGAGAAGATCCGCGCCTCTGTCGCGATCGAGCTCGAGGGTGGCGAGGACGCCCCAGGCGTCAAGGAGGGCGGCGTCCTCGACCACGCGACGCGCGAGGTCGAGATCGAGGCGCTGCCGACTGACATCCCGGAGCAGATCGTCGTCGACGTGTCGGCGCTCGAGATCGGCGCCACGCTGACACTTGCCGAGGTCACCGCGCCGGACGGCGTCGAGTTCACGCACGAGCCGCTCGACGAGCTCGTCGTTGCAAGCGTCGTGCTGCCGACCAAGGTCGAGGAGCCCGAGATCGAGGCCGAGACCGAGGTCGTCGGCGAGGAGGGCGAGGCTGCCGAGGGCGAGGCCGCCGAGGGTGGCGACTCCGACTCCGGTTCCGACGACTCCGACGGAGGCGAGTAGCACCTAGCGATGGGGCTGTTCCGCCGTCGGGAGGAGGGCGACGGGGGCAGGGTCGACTGGCTCGTCGTCGGCCTGGGCAATCCTGGCCAGAAGTACGCCGGTACGCGCCACAACGTCGGCTTCGAGGTCGTCGCGCTGGCCGCTCAGCGCTGGGACCTGCCGAAGGCCAAGCAGAAGTTCGCCGGTCTCTACAGCGAGGGCCGCATCGCGCCCGGTGGCCCGCGCGTCGGCGTGCTGCTGCCGCAGACCTTCATGAACGAGTCGGGCAACTCGGTTGGCCCGGCGCGCGGCTCGCTGCACCTGCCGCTCGACCGGATCGTGGCCATCCACGACGAGATCGACCTACCGTTCGCCCGCATCGAGAGCCGTCTCGGCGGCGGCCTCGCCGGCCACAACGGCCTCAAGTCGCTCGAGCGCGGCCTCGGGGGACGCGACTTCCACCGTCTGCGCGTCGGCGTCGGCCGTCCGGACACCACAGATCCGGCAATCGTCGTCCCCTACGTCCTTGGCCGCTTCGACGAGCCGAAGGAGGACGTTCAGAGATTGGTCGAGGACGCTGTCGACGAGCTGGAGCGGCTCGTGACTGCTGCCGAAGAGCCGATCGACGCGTAATTCTTCCGGCCTGAGCCAGTTGGGTCGATGAACGGGCCAAACGACCCAAGGAACACGATGCTCCAGAAGACCGTCCTCACCGTCGCCGCGCTCGCGGGCGCCCTTGCCGTCACCGGCGCGCCGGCGTTCGCCGCCAAGGACGACCTGACGCTGATCAGCGGCGCGCTGGGCGGTCCGCCGCTCGCACCGGACCAGGTCTCGGACAGCCCCAAGGTGAGCGACGACGGGCGCTACGTCGCATTCTCGTCGAAGGCGACGAACCTCGTCGCGGGTGACGGCAACGGCATGCGTGACGTCTTCCGCCGCGACACGTGGACCGGCGAGACGCTGCTCGTCAGCCGTGCCGACGGCGCCGACGGCACGCCCGGAACCTCCGACTCCGCAACTTCGGTCGAGCAGCTGGCGATCTCCCCCGATGGTCGCTTCGTAGCCTTTCGCTCAGACGCCGACAACCTGATCGTCGGCGACGACGACGGGGTCTCGAACGTCTACGTGCGCGACGTCGCGGCCGCGCGCACGTATCTCGCGAATCGCAACGACGCGGACGTCGCGGCTGCCGGCGGCGATTCGGGCTACAACGTCGACATCTCCGGCGACGGCCGCTACGTCGTCTTCGGCACCGAGGCCACCAACATGCCCGGAACGGGGCTGGGAACCCAGATCTTCCGCCGCGACATCGTTGCGGAGACCACCGCGCTCGTCAGCAGCACGCCGGGTGGGGTGCCGGGTGACGGAGACTCGGACGGCCCGCGGATCTCCGACGACGGCACGCGCGTCGCCTTCCCCACCGGCGCCGTCAACCTCGGCGCCGACGGGAGCGATCCGATGGACGTTGACGATCGCGTCGTAGTGCGCGACCTGGCGGCGAACACGATCGCCATCGCAAGCCGTCTCGACGGTGTCGCGGGCGAGCCTCAGACAAGCTTCACGGCCCGGATCTCGGCGGACGGCACGAAGGCGGGATGGAGCACTGGCCACGGCGATCGGTTCTACGTTCGCGACCTCGCCACGGGGGCTACGGTGGAGGCTTCCCTCGCCCCAGACGGTGGCCGCATCCCGGGGTTCTGCTGCTACGACTTCGAGCTCTCCGGCGATGGCCGTCACGTCGCCAGCTATGCAGGGGGCGCGACGGGCGACTCCTACGACTACCTCGTCTACCACCGCGACACTGTCGCCGGCGTCACCCAAGTGGTCAGCCGTCCGCAGGGTGCCGCCACGGCGCCGGCGTTCTCGCGCTTCAACCAGGGTGTCGCGATCTCCGACACGGGGCGCTTCGTGGCCTTCGGCAGCACCAGCATCGTGCTCGGCGACGCCGACTACCGCGGGCCCACGCCGGGCCAGAACGACGCGGACGTCTTCCTGCGCGACGTGCTGGGCCCACCGCCGATCGTCAGCCCGGCCGACACGAGGGCTCCGGCGGTGAGCAGGGTGTCCGTCGCGCCGAAGCGCTTCCGCGTCACCAAGGCGCCGACGACGACCGTCGCCGCCAAGCGCCCGCGCACGAAGCGCCGGCTGGCGCCGCGCGGGACGGCGATCCGCTTCACGCTCTCCGAGACGGCGACGGCGCGGATCGCGATCTCCCGCAAGCGGCCCGGATTGCGGGCCAAGCGCGGTCGCCGGACCGCGTGCGTGGCGCCGACCAAGCGCAACCAGGCTGCCGCTCGCAAGGCGATCGAGAAGCGGCCGGCGATCGTCCGGCTCGAGGGCGCCGCGCGCCGCAAGGCGATCGCCAAGGCCGAGCGCAAGCTGCGCTGCACCCGCTACAAGGCGAGCGGCATTCTCACCCGCCGCGACTTGGCCGCCGGCAAGCGGTCGGTCGCTTTCAGCGGCCGTATGGGCGCCAAGGCGCTGAAGCCGGGCGCCTACCGGGTCCAGATCGGCGCAACAGACGCGGCCGGCAACCGCTCGACGCGGCGCCCGGAGACGAGCTTCCGAGTCGTCAGGTAGTCGTCGGCGAGTAGCCGCGCGGCCGCCCGCCTAGAATCGGGGCGAGGCCGCGCGGCTGGACCGGGCGGCCGTTTCGCGTGCCATGTCGCTGCGACCACTGCTCACATACGCCCAGGAGGACGAGGCCGTCGCGGCGCTGTCCGATGCTGCTCGTGAGGCTCCGCAGCGGGCGTTCGTCTCGCAGAGCATGCGGCCGTATCTGCTCGCGGCGCTGCTCGACTCGGAGCCGGATCGACCGGCGCTGGTCGTCGCGGGCGACGACCGCGCGGCGCGGGATCTCGCCGCAGATCTCAAGCAGTTCCTCGCGCCACGTCCCGTCCGCCTCTACCCGGCGCGCGGCGTCCGCTACGAGTCTCAGCTCGCGCCGACGCCGCACCTCGTCGGTCTGCGCATCGCGGCGCTCGACGAGCTGACAGACGAAGATCAGCGTGACTCGGAGCGAGGCGCGGCGATCGTCGTCGCGGGCGCCGTCGCGCTCGCCGAGAAGGTCCCCGACCCGGAGCTGCGCCCGCACGGCTTCACGATCGAGAAGGGCGGTCTGCTCGATCTCGACGAGACCGCCGCGCAGCTCGTCGCCTGCGGCTACGAGCGTGTCGAGCAGGTCGAGGAGCGCGGCCAGTTCGCGCTGCGCGGCGACATCGTCGACATCTACCCGGCGACCGAGGAGCGCGCGGTCCGCTGCGAGCTGTTCGACATCGAGGTCGAGCGGCTGACCTTCTTTTCGACCTTCACCCAGCGCTCGCTCGAGGAGGTCGAGCGGGTCGAGATCGCGCCGGCCGCCGAGCTGGCGCCCGAGCACCGCGAGCTGGCTGAGATCGCCGCGGCTGATGCGGCGTCGGCCGACGCCGACGACCGTCCCGACATCGCCGAGTTGCTGCCGGTCGACCGCTTCGGCGAGGTGCTCGACCTGCTGCCGGCCGACGCACTCGTCGCCATCGCCGCCGAGGAGGAGCTCCCGCCCGCACTGCGCGACCACTGGGACGACGTCACGACCAGCTTCCACGACACCGACGCCGGCCACCTCTACGTCGATCCCGAGCGCCTCCAGGCGAGCCTCGACGCCCGCGCGTCGCTGCGCCTGTCGAGCATCTCCGGCGACCAGCCGCACAGCTTCCGTGCCCAGGCGGCCGAGACCTCGGCGCGCTCGCTCGAGGCCGCCGAGCCAGAGCTCGAGAAGCTCGTCCGCTCGGGCTATCGCACGCTCGTTCCGTGGGCTCGCCGCGGCGAGGCCGAGCGCGCCGCCTACAACCTCGCCCGCGTCCGCGCGCAGTTTGTCGACGAGGGGCCGGGCCCGGTCGCCGCCGCCTACGGCGACGGACTCGCTCCGGGCGAGCCGGGCGTCTACTTCGCCACCGCCGCGCTGCGTGAGGGCTTTGTCTCGCCGCCGCTGAAGGTCGCGATCGTCCCCGACCACCGGCTGCTGCGCCGCCGTCGCGTCGAGCCGGTCGGCCCAGGCACCGGCGCGGGTGCGCTGACCAGCTTCACCGACCTGCGCGCCGGCACGCCGGTCGTCCACGAGGACCACGGCATCGCGCTGTTCACCGGCTTCGAGACCAAGACCGTCGGTGGCGTCACGCGCGACTACCTGCAGCTCGAGTACAAGGGCGGCGACCGCGTCTTCGTCCCAAGCGACCAGCTGCACAAGATCAGTCGCTACGTCGGTGCTGACGCCGGCGACCCGCCGCTGTCGAAGCTCGGCGGTAGCGCGTGGGAGAAGATGAAGCTGCGCGCCCGTCGCGCGGCCGAGGCGCTCGCCGGCGAGCTGATCAACCTCTACGCCGAGCGCAAGCGGCGCGCCGGCTACGCGTTCCCGCCGGACTCCGAGTGGCAGCTCGAGTTCGAGACCGCGTTCTCGTTCCGTGAGACACCCGACCAGCTCGACGCGATCGAGGCGGTGCGCGCCGACATGGAGGAGGCGCGCCCGATGGACCGCCTGATCTGCGGCGACGTCGGCTACGGCAAGACCGAGGTCGCGCTGCGTGCCGCCTTCAAGTGCGCCGCCGACTCCAAGCAGGTGATGTTCCTCGTCCCGACGACGGTGCTCGCCCAGCAGCACCACGGCACCTTCGCCGAGCGGCTGCGCGACTACCCGTTCCGGATCGAGCAGGTCTCGCGCTTCCGCTCCGAGAAGGAGGTCCGCGCGGTGCTGAAGGAGTTCGAGGAGGGCAAGGTCGACATCCTGATCGGCACCCACCGGCTGCTGTCGCGTGACGTGCGGCCGAAGGACCTCGGCCTGCTGATTGTTGACGAGGAGCAGCGCTTCGGCGTCAAGCAGAAGGAGCTGATGCGTCAGCTGCGGCTGCGCGTCGACGTGATCTCGCTGTCGGCGACGCCGATCCCGCGCACGCTGCAGATGTCGCTCGCCGGCCTGCGCGACATCTCGGTGATCGAGACGCCGCCGGAGGGGCGGCGGCCGGTCAAGACCTACGTCGGCGAGTACGACGAGGACCTCGTCCAGAAGGCGATCCAGCGCGAGCTCGACCGCAAGGGACAGGCCTACTTCCTCCACAACCGCGTCGACTCGATCGAGGAGACGGCGGAGCGGGTGCGAGCGATGTGCCCGAAGGCGCGCGTGCTGGTCGCCCACGGCCAGATGGAGGAGGGAGCGCTCGAGAAGATCATGCTCGCCTTCCTGCGCGGCGAGGCGGACGTCCTCGTCTGCACGACGATCGTCGAGTCAGGGCTCGACATCTCGAACGCCAACACGCTGATCATCGAGCGCGCCGACGAGCTCGGACTGGCCCAGCTCTACCAGATCCGTGGCCGCGTCGGGCGGTCGAAGGAGCGCGCCTACGCCTACCTGCTCTACCCGTCGGCGGCCGCTCTGACCGGCGACGCCGGCGACCGCCTGGCGACGCTGTCCGACTACACCGAGCTCGGCTCGGGCTTCAAGATCGCGATGCGCGACCTCGAGATCCGCGGCGCCGGCAACCTGCTCGGCGACGATCAGTCGGGCCATGTCGCGGCGGTCGGCTTCGAGCTCTACGTCGGGATGCTCGACGAGGCGGTTGCGGCGCTCGCCGGCGACTCGGCCGAGGAGGCGCCCGAGCCGGTCCGCGTCGACCTGCCCGTCGACGCCTTCGTCCCGGGCGACTACGTGCCCTACGAGGCGGCAAAGATCGAGATCCACCGCCGTGTCTCCGGCGCTAAGGAGATCGCCGACCTGATCATGCTGCGCGAGGAGCTCGAGGACCGCTTCGGGCCGGTTCCGGAGCCGCTCGACAACCTGATCAAGCTCCAGGATGCGCGCATCAAGCTCGGCCGCGCCGGCGTCCGCAGCGTCGATTTCGCCGGCGGCAGGCTCGCCGTCTCGCCGGTCGAGCTCGACTCCTCACAGGTCTCGGTGCTGCGCGAGCGCGTGCCCGAGGCGATCTACGAGTCCGGCCGCAGCACGGTCCGCGTGCGGGTGCCCGACGAGGCTGCGGAGCGCTTCGCGGCGGTCGTTCGAGCCGCTGAGGCGGTGCTCGAGGCGGCCAGCGAGCCGGCGCGCGCGTGACACCTGCAACAGAGTCCTGTTTGCTCCGCTAGAGTGCGCCGCTGCTTTAGGCGTCGTTGAGGAGCGACGCGTACCTATCGAGGGATGAACCTAGCCTCCATGAACCTTCTTCGTACTTTCGCGGGCGTTACGCTCGCCGGCATCTGCGCTGTGGCCGCAACGGGCTGCGGCGGCGACGACGTGCCCTCCGACCACTGGTATGCGAGCGCCGCCAAGAGCCAGGCGCAGCAGGGTGGCCCGGCCGTTCCGCCGGACCCGCCCACCTACACCAAGTGCGTCGACGCGCTGAAGGCCGCCGCGCCGAAAGGCTCGAAGCCTCAGGACAGCGACCTCAAGAAGCAGTGCAAGCAGAGCTACGACCAGCTCAAGCAGCAGGTGATGCAGTTCCTGATCCAGTCGCAGTGGGTCCAGCAGGAGGCCGCCGACCAGGACGTCAAGGTCAGCTCCAAGGAGGTCCAGACGCTCTTCGCGGATCAGAAGAAGCAGGCCTTCCCGAAGGAGAAGGCCTACGAGAAGTTCCTAAAGACCTCCGGTGCCACCGAGCAGGACATCCTGTTCCGGATCAAGCTCGACGCCCTCCAGAACAAGCTGACCGCCAAGATCCAGAAGGATCAGGAGAAGGTCACCGACGAGGACATTGAGGAGTACTACGACAAGAACAAGGAGCGCTTCGCCCAGCCGGAGAAGCGCGACCTGAACGTCGTCCTCACCAAGACCGAGGCAAAGGCCGACGAGGCCAAGAAGGCGCTCGACGACGGCGACAGCTTCGCCGCGGTCGCGAAGCAGTACTCGATCGACCAGGCGTCGAAGGCCAACGGCGGCAAGCTGCCGGCAGTCGCCAAGGGCCAGCAGGAGAAGGCGCTCGACGAGGCCGTCTTCGACGCGGACAAGGGCAAGATCGTCGGTCCGGTCAAGACCCAGTTCGGCTGGTACGTCTTCGAGGTCACCAAGACGACCCCGGCGACGCAGCAGGAGCTGAAGGAGGCCAAGGAGACGATCCGCGGCCTGCTGAAGTCCGAGCGCGAGCAGAAGTCGCTGCAGACGTTCATCGAGGACTTCCGCGAGGACTTCAAGGGCCAGACCAAGTGCCGTGAGGGCTTCGTCGTGACGGAGTGCAGCAACGCTCCCGAGGAGAAGACCGACACCACCGCGGCGCCGGGCGCCCCGCAGGGAGCACCCCAGGGCGCTCCGCAGCAGGCCCCACCGCCGCAGCAGGCCCCGCAGCCCGCTCCGTAGCTAGATGACGGAGCGGCGCGCCGCCGATCTCGTCGAGGCGCTTCAGCGTCTCGACGAGATCACCTGGCGCCTGCGCCGCGACTGCCCCTGGGATCGCGAGCAGGACGAGCGCTCGATCGTCCCGCACACGATCGAGGAGGCCTACGAGCTCGCCGACGCCGCCCACTCGGGCGACGACGCGAAGCTGCTCGACGAGCTCGGTGACGTCCTCTTCCAGGTGATGTTCCTGTCGATGCTGCTCGAGGAGCGCGAAGTCAGCTCGCTCGCCCAAGTTGCAGATCACTGCCGCGAGAAGCTGATCCGCCGCCACCCGCACGTGTTCGGCGAGGCGGCGGCGGAGACCGCCGGCGAGGTGCTCGAGAGCTGGGCCAAGATCAAGCGCGAGCAGGAGCGCGACGGCGACGTCTTCGGCGATCTGCCAGAGAACCTGCCCGCCACGCTCTACGCCAAGAAGGTGCTGAAGCGCGCCCAATCGGCCGGTCTGGTTGAGCGTGCTGGACCCGGTGAGGGCGGCGGCCCGCCGCCTGGCGACGACGCCTTCGAGGCGATCGGGGCGCGGCTGTTCGAGATGGTCGAGGCGGCCAGCGCCGCGGGTGTCGATCCGGAGTCCGCGCTGCGCGAGCATGCGCGTCGCTTCAAGGAGCGGATCGAACAGCAGGCCGAGAGCGCCGAGCCATAGGATCAGCCGCCTCCGCTGACCCCCGAGGAGGTAGATCCGAGCCCGTGAGCGCAATCGAGAAGGTCCACGCCCGTCAGATCCTGGACAGCCGCGGTAACCCGACGGTCGAGGTCGACGTCACGCTGGAGAGCGGCGCGGCCGGCCGCGCGGCGGTGCCCAGCGGCGCGTCCACCGGCGAGCACGAGGCGATCCAGCCCGAGGCGCCGGATTCGCCGGGGTGGGTCGCCTCGATGGAGCCGCGCGAGACCACGGTCGAGCTCGACGCCGCGGGGCTGCT
>CBFGZN010000060.1:0-11755 GCA_965653255.1 uncultured Solirubrobacterales bacterium
GGCCGTGAAGCTGAGCAGCGGTCGCCGCTCGAGCGTTGGATCGTCGTTGACCGGCACGCACTGGTCGTACCGATGGTCGTCCATGTGCGCCAGCAGTCGGCACATGTACTCGCAGGTCAGGTCGACCTTGAGCGTCCACGACGCGTTGACGTAGCCGACGGCGAAGGCGAAGTTCGGTACGCCACCGAGCATCATCCCCTTGTAGGCCAGCGTGTCGGGAAGAGCGACGTCCTCGCCATCGACGGCAAGCTGAATGCCACCGAACGCCTGGAGGTTCAGGCCGGTGGCGGTGACGACGATGTCGGCGTCGAGCTCGGTGCCCGACTCCATCTCGATCCCGAGCTCGGTGAAGCTGGCGATCCGGTCGGTGACGATCGTCGCCCGGCCCTTCGAGATCGCCCTGAACAGATCGCCGTCCGGTACCGCACAGAGGCGCTGATCCCACGGGTCGTAGCGCGGCCGGAAGTGGGTGTCGACGTCGTAGCCGTCTGGAAGCTGGCGCTTTGCGCCGAAGCGGATCGCCCGGCTGACCAGGTCTGGCCAGCGGCGGGCGAGCGTGTAGACGAGCGCCTGCACGCCGACGTTCTTGCGCCGCGCGATCGCGTAGGCGACGCGCGTGGGGAGGACGCGCCGCAACGCGTTCGCGATCAGGTCGCGAGAGGGCACCGAGACGACGTAGGTCGGTGAGCGCTGGAGCATCGTCACCTGGGCGGCCTCGCGCGCGATCGCCGGCACCAGCGTTACGGCCGTCGCGCCGCTGCCGATTACCACTACCCGCTTCCCGGCGTAGTCGAGGTCCTCCGGCCAGTGCTGGGGGTGGACGATCTGGCCCCGGAAGCGCTCCCGGCCCTCGAAGTGGGGGGTGAAGCCTTCGTCATAGCGGTAGTAGCCGCCGGCCGAGAACAGGAAGCCGCAGGTCAAGACGACCGTCTCGCCGTCGTGCTCGGCCGCCACCGTCCAGCGTGCGTTCGCGCTCGACCACTCCGCCCGCACGACGCGGTGCCCGAAGCGGATATGGCGGTCGATCCCGTTCTCGCGCGCCGTCTCGCGCACGTAGTCGAGAATCGCCGGGCCGTCGGCGATCGCCTGCTCGCCGGTCCAGGGCTTGAAGGCGTAGCCGAGCGTGTGCAGGTCGGAGTCCGACCTGATGCCCGGATAGCGGAACAGATCCCAGGTGCCGCCGATCGCGTCGCGGCCCTCGAGGATCGCGTATGTCTTGTGCGGCAGCTTCGACTGCAGGTGGTAGGCGGCGCCGATTCCCGACAGGCCTGCACCGACGATCAATACGTCTACGTGGTCGCTCATTTCTGCGGCACCAGTATCTCGCGGCGATCGCTCCGCGTACGCGATCTCGTGACCGGTTGGACTCCTGACGTGACGGCGAGCCGGTGCAGGCCCCAGGCGAGCAGAGCCAGCAGGGACAGGGCGATCGCCGCGACGACCAAGTAGGCGATCGCGGTCAGCGAGCCGGCGACGTCGGTTTTCTGCTCGCGCTGCAGCAGCTCGATGTCGGGAACGAGCTCGCGCGTGAAAGCGCGCGGCGCCGGCACCTCGGCGGCCGGGATCGCCGGATCGTCGGGCAGGAAGATCGGCGCGCCGTCGAGGGCATTGCCGCGCTGGAGCCGGATCAGCGACTTCCAGTTGCCGTGGACGGGGATCGGCTCGGTAGTGCGGTAGACGCCCTCGCGGACACGCTCGAGCCGGTCGACGACGAGGCCGTTGCCCTGCCAGGCGGTCGCTGTCAGCGACTCCGCGTTGTCGGCGGCGTTGGGCGGATCGAAGCGGATCGTCGCGGCGATCGTCCGCTCCGCGCTGCGGTCGATGTCGCGGGTGGTCACGGCGACGGTCGTCGGTGGGCCGGGCGGGGTGTAGAGCGCCCACAGCACCATCGCCCCGATGCCGGCCGCCGCCGTCGCGCCGGCGACACGCAGCGATGGCGTACGCGGGATCGTGTCCGACGCCAGATGGGCGCCGACCCATGCGCCGATCAGCGACGCGCAGACCGCCGCGGCGAATCCGACTAGGGCACCCTCCGGGAACAGCGCCGCGGTCCAAGGCAGTGGCATCCAGATCTGCGTGAACAGCCACTCCGACGCCAATCCGACCGTGCCGATCAGAATGCCGGCCCAGGCACCGAATTTCAGCGGCCGCTCGCGCGCCGGGATCGTCAGCGCGAGCAGCTCGACGGCCACGACCGACACGACGTAGAGCGGAAAGTGGGGGGTGGTCTCGCCAAGGATCGGGCCGACCAGCACGGCGAGGAAGCCGCGGATCAGCAGGAAGAACAGCACGGCTCCGAGCGCTGCGCCACGGCCGAGCCAGATCCGCGCCGCGACGAGCACGACACCCGCCGCAAGCATGATCAGCAGCGGCTGGAAGACCATCCGGAACTGGCCGATGCCGAAGTCGAACTCCGCCTGGAAGGCCGACATGCCGAGTAGCAGGCCGCCGGTCAGCGTGACCAGGCGTAGCTTGTGGATCCAGCGCTTCTCACGGTGGGTCGTCGCGTCGCCGGCCAGCTTGGCCGCCCGTCGCGACTCGGTCTGCAGCACGGCGATCCCGACGAGCGACATCGACGCGCCGCCGATCAGCATCAGGTGCGTCGGTCCCCAGAGCGTCACGTCCTGGCCGAACAGTCGGTGCCAGACGTCGTCGAGCGGGAACCCGAGCAGCGCGAACGCCCCGCAGGCGCAGATCATGACGCCGCCGAGCGGGGCGTACCAGTCCTTGCCGAGCCGGACGGCGCTGGCGCTCGGCTTCCCCTTGGGGAGGACCATCGCGAAGAAGCCGGCGCTGAAGATGCCGTAGAGGCCGGCCAGGATCAGGTAGTGGGCGGGGTTGGCGAGCGGTCCCTCGTCGCGACCGACGTCGATGTGCAGCGCGATGTCCCAGTACATGCCGGTGACGGCGAGCAACAGCGATCCGGCGGCGAGCGCGGCGGGGAAGGCGGCCCAGCCGGGCTGGCCTGACACGCGCGTCGAGAAGGCGGCGATCTTGCCGAGGATCGGCACGGTTCCGCGCCGGTGGCCGTCGCCGAGCCAGAGCAGGCCGAGCGTCAGCAGCGTGGCGCTGATCGTGGCGATCGCGATCTCGGTGGTGGCCGCTCCTCCTGCCGGGGGTGTCGAGGCCGCGGTCGCGGACAGCAGATCGTTGATCATTGTCCCACCGTATCATGTGACATCATTTGATGTCACGTTATTCGTAGTAGCATTGAACGATGGCCGACACACAGCTGACGATCGACGAGCTCGGGCGCGAGACGGGAATGACCGTCCGCACGATCCGTTCCCACCAAGCGCGCGAGCTACTCCCGCCGCCTGAGGTCCGCGACCGGGTTGGCTACTACGGGCCCGAGCACGTCGCTCGGTTGCGGCTGATCCAGCAGTTGCAGGCTGAGGGCTTCAACCTGCGCGGAATCAAGCGCCTGCTGGCTACGACCGGTGGGCCCGCCCAGCAGCTGCTCGACGTCGGCGAGGCGGTGCGCGCGCCGTTTGCGGTCGAGTCGCCGCAGGTCTTCACGACCGAGGACCTGGTCGAGCGCTTCGGCGCCGAGGGGGGAAGGGAGCTGCTCGCCCAGGCCGAGCGGATCGGGACGCTCGTCCCGCTCGGCGGCGGCCGCTACGAGGCGCCGATCCCGTCGCTGCTCGACCTCGCCGAGGAGGTCGTCTCGAACGGCGTCTCGCTCGAGGCCGCGGTCGCGGTGATGGACAAGGTCAACCAGAGCTGCCAGTCGATCGGCCGCGCGTTCGTCGACCTCTACCTGGCCGAGGTCTGGAAGCCGTTCGTCGACGCGGGCTATCCGGAGGAGCGCTGGCCCGAGGTGATGAAGTCGATCGAGGACCTCCGCCCGCTCGCCGCGAAGGCGATCGAGTCGATGTTCGGCCTGACGATGACCCACGAGGTCGATGCCGCCTTCGGCAAGGAGGTCAGCCGTCTCGCCAAGAGCAAGAACGGCGGCAGCCGGCCGCGCTAGATCAGCTCGAGCTGCTCGTCGAACATGACCTCGCCCTCCAGGGTGCGGTGGACGGGGCACTTGGCGACGATCTGCATCAGCTTGTCGCGCTGCTCCTCGGGCAGCTCCTTCGGCAGCCTGACGGCCATCTGGAAGCGCGTCGGCGAGCCGCGCTGGGCCGGCTCGTAGTCGACCTCGACGACGACGTCGCCGACGTCCCAGCCCTTGCGCTTGGCGTACATCTCCATCGTGATCGCGCTGCACGAGGCGAGGCTCGCCGCGAGCAGCTCCTGCGGGTTCGGGCCGGCGTCGGTGCCCCCGGCGGCCGGGGGCTCGTCGGACGTCAGCTTGTGGCCGCCAACCTCGACGTGGTGCTTGAAGCCGTCGCTGCCGACGCGCCGCGCGACCGCCTTCATCCGGCGTCCCTGCCCTGGAACAGCTCGGGATCGGGGCGGTCGGCGAAGCGGGCGAGCGCGAAGACCGCGTCGGCGAGCCGGTTGAGGTAGCGCAGCACGGTGTCGTCGGCGAGCTCGCCGGCCTCGTTGAGCGCGCTGACACGCCGCTCGGCGCGGCGGATCGCCGCGCGCGCGACGTCGAGCCGCGCCGACAGCTCGTTGCCGCCCGGGATGACGAACTTCGGCGGCAGGTCGACGCGGTCCATGTAGCGGTCGATGTCGCCCTCGAGCTCGGCGACCATCGCCTCGGTCACGCGCGAGACGCCGTCCTGCAGCCGCTCGGCGGCGCTCGGGGCGGTCGCCAGCTCGGCGCCGGCGATGAACAGCTCGTTCTGGAAGCGCAGGATGTCGGTGTAGAGCTCGGAGTCCTCGTCGGCCGCGGCGCGCGCGAGGCCGAGCGACGAGGCGGCCTCGTCGACCGATCCGTAGGCCTCGGGGCGCGCCGACGACTTGCCGACACGGCCTCCGTACCAGAGCCCGGTCGTCCCGTCGTCGCCTTTGCGCGTGTAGATCTTCACCGCTCTATTGCAGCAGGTTGAAGATCAGGCCCGTGGGGATCTTCGGGTAGAAGTAGGTCGACTTCGGCGGCATTGACTCGCCGGCCTCCGCGACCTCGCTGACCTGCTCGACCGGCGTTCCGCGCATGAAGAAGCCGGCGTCGTAGCGGCCGCTCTCGACCGCCTCGACGGCGTCGTCGAAGCTCTTCGAGTAGTTGAGCCCGTTGAGGTGCGAGATGTCGTCCTCGCTCATGCCGAGCGCGCCCTTGAGGACGAGCGCCTCGAGCACCGCGGTGTCGAGCCGGCGGTAGGGCTCGGGCATCCCCGCGAGCGCTGCGTCGGCGATCGCCTGGTCCTTCAGCGTCACGCGGTACGGCTGGCGGTGGAAGGAGTCCATGTAGCCGAACTGCACGCGGCCGTCGGGGTCGCCGGTCGGCTCGAGCTGGTCGCGCTCGATCGGGGTGACCTCGAAGTCGCGCATCAGCGTGTCGCGGATCGCCTCCTGCTTCGCGCGGTCGTCCTTGAGTCCGCTCAGCATGCGGTGGGTCGGGAAGACCAGCAGGCCCGGATCGGACAGCGCGCAGAGGAACATCAGCACGTAGCGGTGGTCGCCCTCGCCGCCGATCTCCTCGGCGTAGACGCGCGCCGTCTCGTAGCGGTGATGGCCGTCGGCGATCAGCAGCTCGGCATTGGCGAGCGCGTCCTGAAGCGCTGTGACACGGGCCGGGTGGGCGATGCGCCAGAGCGTGTTGACCGTTCCCTCGTGGTCGGTGGCCGTCGCGAACGGAGTCTCGGCGACAGACTCGGCGAGTACCGCGGCAGCGTCGCCGCGCGGATCGGGGAAGAGGCTGAAGATCGGGGACAGGTTGGCCCGCGTCGCGCGCGTCAGCCGCAGCCGGTCCTCCTTCGGGCCGGGGTGGGTCCGCTCGTGCGGCCGGATCCGGCCCGCGCCGTACTCCTCGACGCGCACCCGCGCGAAGAACCCACGCCGCCGCTGCTGGCTGCCGTCCGGCGCCGTGTACTCCTGGTCGAGCGCCCAAAATGCCGGCTCCTCCTCCTGGACCAGCGCTCCCTGGGTGCGCCAGTGGTCGAGCAGCGTCTCGGCATGCAGGTACCGGTCGCCGCCGTCGGTCGCCACCGGCAGATCGATCTCGACCACGTTGTATGGCGACTTCGCTACCAGCTCCGCCCGCAGCTCCTCGTCGATCACGTCGTACGGCGGCGCGATCACGTCATCCAGCGGCCCGACGACGGACTGCTCGTAGCGAAGCGTCTTCAGCGGCTGTACCTCTGCCATCGGCGCGGGACCCTATCGGGGCTAGACTGACTGACCTCGGGACGTGGCGCAGCCTGGTAGCGCACCTGCTTTGGGAGCAGGGGGTCGCTGGTTCGAATCCAGTCGTCCCGACTTCGGCGATCATTCAGTCAGGCCCCCGTAGCTCAGCTGGATAGAGCAGCGGACTTCTAATCCGCAGGTCGCTGGTTCGAATCCAGCCGGGGGCGCCTCCAAGACTGCGCTTCGGAAGCGGTTTTTACGCCGGTCAAGGCCAGGCGCCTGACCCGCCGAAGCCGCAGGTGGCAACAAAGTGGGAACTCGCGGCCCGAATAGCGCGTCGGCGCTACTGTCCAATCCCTCCGACGGGACTGCTGAGATTCCGACGTGAGCCGTCCAGCGCCAACCATTGCCCAAGTCGCTCCCGCAGGACTTGATCGCGGGGCCCGGCTCCTGATTCTCAAGGCCGTTATTGGAGCCACGCATGGGGACATCCTGAGGTCCTTCTTCGACGGAACGTGGGCAGACACCCGCGACTACTTCGAGGGGTTGAAACGAGCGGGTCACTCGCACGTGCTCACGGAGATTGAGAGGGAGCTCGATCCCGATCTAAGCGCTGAGGACTTCGCCAGGCTACTTCTCACGTCTATGCCAGACGGTGACTTCCTCACTGCGGCTGAGTCTGGCCTGTCCGCTCAGTTCTTGCCGTGGGATTTCGATCCGGTTCTCGATGCGATCAACGAGGTCTGTGAGCGCCGAGGCGTGCCCTACCGCATCACAAGAGCCGGCAGATTTGAGTGGGTCGGAGACGCCGTCGTAGAAGAGCAGGTGCTTGCCCCAGCGTTGTCCGCTCTCCACGACGCGCGCCTCAGCGCTGCTCGGTCGGACTTCGACAGTGCCCGCCAGCAGCTGCGAGAGGGCACGCCAGCCGCGCAGAAGATCGCCGTAGCCGAGGCGTGCAGCGCAGTTGAGTCGGGACTGAAGGCCTTACTGCGTGAGCATGGCAGCGAGATGCCAGCCAAGCAGAACCTCGACGCGCTGATCGAGGCGTGCCGCTACGCCAAGCTGTTCCCGCCTGCCGTTGACAGCGGCGGCGTGCCCGTCGAGCAGATCCTCGCCGCACCCGGACGCTTCGGCAATCGGCGTGGGCGTCACGGGTCGCACGTACCTCATGACGTCGAGCCCGACGAGGCTGAGGCAGTGGTCGCGTCCGCGGCCGTGGCGCTGACACTGATCGCGCGTCGACTTCCCTAGACCGTCGGTACTTCGGGCGCGAGGCCGACGGCTTGTGGCTGTAGAACCAAGACGCCCGCCACGGTGTGGACCCAGGCGGAGGACCCCTAAGAGTTCCTGGCCGCAATTTCGCACGCGTGCTCGTTATTGCTGCCCTGCGGCAGCATCGGGCTGCGGTTCGACCTCGGCGGGTGGGTCGTGCGGGAATTGTGTCCGCGTCAAAGATCGCGCGGGCGCAGCGCGACGCCGAGGCGGTCGACGCCGCGGAGGAGGCGTTCATCGAGCGTGACGAGCTTGCAGCCGAGCAGTTGGGCCAATGCGACGTACTGGGCGTCGTAGGTCTTTGCCCAGCCCATCTGGTCGGCGAGGTCCCATGCGGCGCGGTGGAGCTTCGTCGGTGAGCGGATGCTGATCGGTGCGTTGAGGACGCGGTCGCGCATCAGCTTGGCGCGGTCGGGCGTGATCTCCTTGCGCCATGCGGTCTCATGAAGGACGGAGGTCGTCTCGACAGGAAGTAGCGGTGGCGCCACTAGGTCGTGGGCGTTGAAGCGGGCGAAGCCGACCGGGTTGTGGCTCGCGGCGATGGCCACCGAGGCGTCGAGGACCAACTGCATTTGCTCAATGGGCGGTACGGGAGCGGTGGATCGCGGCGACCCAGTTGAGGGCGGGCTCGCCGTTGTCGCCGGTCTTCCACTCGTCGGGAAGGTCGGCCATCGGGTAGATCTCGTTCGCGATCTGGTCCAACTCGCGTGGCTCGATCGCGTGGCGGGCGCCGACCCGCTTGGCGGGTAGCTTGCCCGAACGGATCCAGCGACGGACAGTCTCGGGGCTGCGTCCGATTCGATCGGCGGCTTGAGCGACCGTCAGCATGAGAACCATCGTACGCCGCAGCGCGGATCGCTCGGCGGGACCGCCCAGGTGTTCGTTCGCAGCGTGTCTCCAGAACCTAGGCGGCATATAGCGCAGCGTATATGCTGGGTCGGATGGTTCATCGCATGGAGGATCAAGAGTGGATCTCACCGCAGCAGGCGGCGGTACGGCTGGGGTTTTCGCACGAGTATGTGCTGCGGTTGATCGACGCGGGCTCGATCGAGGCGGAGCGGATGCCGGGGTTGAGCTACCCGCAGATCCCGTTGTCGGCGGTGTTGGCGTTCGAGGAGCGGAGGGCCGAGGCCGATCGTTCGGCGGCCGAGTGGTCTCGCTCGCTGGACGAGCTGGGTGCACCACTTGAGTGACGTCTGCTCATGGCCGGATTGGCCACGAAACCGTGTCCCGAACCATGTCCCCAACTAGGCAAATGTGTCCCGAACCAGCTCGACTCAACTCCGCTCTAGGTACCAGGGGCTAAGCGTCTAGGAGGGTTTCGCCGTGGAGCAGCGACTTGTAGCGATCGGGGACAGCATCACACTCGGGCACTGGGATCCCGAAGGAGGATGGATCGCCAGGCTGCGGCGTGAGAGCGATGCGGTGGTCGTTGCGACCGCGCGCAAGCAGTACGCGGCGGTCTACAACCTGGGGATCAGCAGCAATACCTCGCGGGACGTCCTGGAGCGGTTCAAGGGCGAGGTCGACGCACGCCTGCGCGCCGACGAGAGCGAGGAGGCGTTCGTCGCGTTGGCCGTCGGGATCAACGACAGCCACACCAAGGGCCAGGAGCCCGTCACCGATCTCGACCGATACCGCGAGAACATGGAGGCGCTGGTCGCGCTTGCGCTCGCGCGCACCAGCAGGGTCGTGGTAGTCGGGCTCACGCCCGTCGACGAGAGGTTGCCACCTTCGACACGGTCGCGTCGGACGTCGCGCGAAGCGGTGGCGTCGCTTTTGCAGACTTGTCTTTAGACCCGCTGCTGCGTACGGGCGACGTTCACCTGGAGTGGGATGGGCTGCATCTGAACGCCACTGGACACGAGCGCGTCGCCGAGATCGTCGGCGACGAATTGGCAGGGCTGGGCTGGCGAGCCTGGCCTCCACGAGTCTGAAAGGCCCCGGTGACGCGCTAGCGTTCCCCCGCTATGCGCGACGGCGTCGATCCCGAGGAGTTGGAGGTCTGCCTGCGGGTGATCGCGGAGCTGGACGAGCTGCCGGTCGAGCATCCGGATGCGGTCGTGGTCCAGCAGGCGGTGGCGAAGCTGTTCAAGACGGTCAAGCGGCGGCGGAAGGTCGAGCGGCGGGAGGCGGTGCTCGCCAACGACCGTGCGGTGACGGCCGCGACGGCGACCGCCGCGCCAGGGCGGATCGACGACGAGACGCAGGGGTTGCCGCTGACGTCGAACACCAAGGGGGCGACCGCGGGGCGGTTGATCGTGGCGCGCGCTTGCTACGTCTGCAAGGAGCGCTACCACGACGTCGACGCGTTCTACCACCAGCTCTGCCCGGCCTGTGCGGCGGAGAACCACGAGCGGCGTGACGCGCGGACAGACCTGACCGGACGGCGGGCGCTGCTGACCGGCGGGCGGGCGAAGATCGGCATGCACCTCGCGCTGCGGCTGCTGCGCGACGGGGCGCACACGACGATCACGACCCGTTTCCCCAACGACGCCGTGCGGCGGTTCACGGCGATGCCGGACAGCGGCGAGTGGATCGACCGGCTGCACGTCGTCGGGCTCGACCTGCGCGACCCGGCTCAGGTGATCGCGCTCGCCGACTCGGTCGCGGCGGCTGGCCCGCTGGACATCCTGATCAACAACGCGGCGCAGACGGTCCGGCGCTCGGCAGAGGCCTACGCGCTGTTGGCCGACGCGGAGGCGGCGCCGCTGCCCGTTGGGGCGCTGCCCGAGCTGACAACGTTCGGGCGCGCCGGCAAGGTCCGGTACGCGGTCGGCGCCGGGGCGAGCGGCAGCGCGGGCGAGGTGCCCGCAGCTCCCGCCGGCCACTGGTCGCCGACGCCCGGGGCGCTCACGGAGCTTGCCCTGACCGCTCGCTCGGCGTCACCGGAGCGGATCGCCAGCAACCAGGCGATCGACGCCGGCGGGCTAGTCCCGGATCCCCATCCCGAGAACAGCTGGAGCCAGACCGTTGACGAGGTTGACCCGGTCGAGCTGCTCGAGGTCCAGCTCTGCAACATGACCGCTCCGTTCGTGCTCGTCAGCCGCCTGCGGCCCGCGCTCGCCGCAGCCAGCGCGCGACGCAAGTACGTCGTCAACGTCTCGGCGATGGAGGGGCAGTTCAGCCGCGGGTACAAGGGGCCGGGCCATCCGCACACCAACATGGCGAAGGCGGCGCTGAACATGCTGACCCGCACCAGCGCCCAGGAGATGCTCAGCGACGGGATCCTGATGACCGCCGTCGACACCGGCTGGATCACCGACGAGCGCCCGCACCCGACCAAGATGCGGCTCGCCGAGGAGGGCTTCCACGCACCGCTCGACCTCGTCGACGGCGCCGCCCGCGTCTACGACCCGATCGTCCGCGGCGAGCTGGGGGAGGACCTCTACAGCTGCTTCCTCAAGGACTACCGCCCGGCGCCCTGGTAGCGGCTCGCGCTACGTGGCGTCCTGGCAGAGGACGTGGACGACCGTGTCGCCGGGCTTGACCTCGTCGAGGCCCGCCTGGCCGCGGCGCAGCGGCTTGCCGTCGCGGTAGGCCATCAGCACCGGCCCGCCGCAGCGCTGGTCTGCCTCGGCGATCGGTCCCGCCTCCTCGGCGCCGATCACCTCAGCCACCAGATCGATGCCACTGCCCGACGACAGCAGGTCCTCGAGCGTCTCGACGACCTCCGGCGAGCCCGTGCCGAGACCGAGCAACCGCCCGGCGGCGCTCGCCGACGTCACGACGGTGTTCGCGCCCGAGTGGCGCAACAGCGGAACGTTGTCCTCCTCGCGCGCCGACGCGGTGATCGTCGCGTTCGGTGACAGCTCGCGCGCGGTCAGGGTCACGAGCACCGACGTGTCGTCACGGTCGGTGGCGACGATCACGGCCACTGCCTCGGGAACCTCGGCCTCGGTCAGAACGTCGCGGCGTGTCGCATTGCCGAGCACGCCGGTCACGCCCTCGTGGGTCGCCATCTCGATCGCCTCGGGCCGCTCGTCGACCACCACGATCTGGTCGAGGCTCGTTCCCGTGCCGACGAGCGAGCGCAGCGCGCTACGCCCCTTGGTGCCAAAACCGCAGATGACTGTGTGGTCGCGCAACTTCCTCCTCCAGATTCGTCGTCGCAGGTTGGCGCGGGTGGCGGACGCCAGGAACTCGAGCGTCGTTCCGACGAGCAGGATCAGGAACAGGACGCGGAGCGGGGTGACGACGAAGGTGGTCAGCAGCCGCGCCGAGTCGCTGACCGGGACGATGTCGCCGTACCCCGTCGTAGTGATCGTGACGGTCGAGTAGTAGAGGCAGTCGAGCAGCGACA
>CBFGZN010000061.1:0-11743 GCA_965653255.1 uncultured Solirubrobacterales bacterium
ACGCGCCTGCTCGCAACGCTGGTCGCGCGCTTCTCGACGGTGGCGCTGGTCGCCGTTGCGGCGCTGGTCGCGTCTGGGGTGGCGCAGTCGATCCTCTACCTCGATTCGCTGTCCGACCTCGTCGACACGGCGTTTGGGCGGGCGATCGTTGCCAAGGTCGTGCTGCTCGGCGCGCTGGTCACGTTGGGCGCCTACAACCGCCGTCGCTCGCAACCCGCGCTGAAGCGGCTGGCGGCGGGCGCGGAGGCTCCGGGCCGCGCAGGTCTCGCGCTGCGCCGCACGCTGCGCGCCGAGGTTGCGCTGATGGCGGCCGTGCTCGCCGTGACGGCGGCACTCGTCGCCTACTCGCCATCGGCCGACGGGAGCGCGGGGGGACCGTTCAGCGACTCGGCCGACCTCGGCCCGGCGCGGATCGAGCTGACTGTCGATCCCGCACGCGCCGGGCGCAACGAGGTCCACGTCTATCTGTTCGACCGGCGCACCGGCGCCCAGTACGACCAGCCGCGCCAGCTGGCGATCACGGCGGCTGAGACCGAGCGCGACATCGGCCCGATCGCGCTCGACGTGCGCAAGGCAGGTCCCGGCCACTACACGGTCGCGCGTGCCGATCTCGCCCCGGCTGGCGACTGGTCGCTGGTCGTGCGCGCACCGGTATCGGACTTCGAGGAGTTGCGGACCGCGTTCGAGGTCCCGATCCGGTGAGGACACAGAGCTTGAAGACCACAACCAGAAAGAAGGAGAGTCCGATGAGGTTCAAGACGACGTTCGCCGCCACGCTGGCGGTCTCGCTGACGGCGGCGGCCCCGGCCGCGGCGCACATCACGATCGCACCCGCGGAGGCGCCGGCCGACGGCTACGCGACGCTGCAGGTTCAGGTGCCGCACGGCTGCGACGGCTCGCCGACGAAGGCGATCCGCGTGCAGATTCCCGAGTCGGTGCCGAGCGTGACGCCGCAGGTGCATCCCGGCTGGGAGGTGACGACGAAGGACGGCCCGAAGGATGCCGTCGAGTTGCACGGCGAGACGATCACGCGCGGCGTCAAGGAAGTCGTCTGGACCGCCACCGAGGCCGACCCGCTGCCCGACGACCGGCTCGACCTGTTCGGCATGAGCGTCAAGCTGCCGGCCGGGAAGGCGGGCGACCCGGTCTACTTCCCGACCGTCGCGCAGTGCGTGAAGGGCGAGGAGGGCTGGATCCAGATTCCGCAAGCGGGCGAGAGCGAGGACGATCTCGAGTCGCCGGCGCCGGTGGTGACGCTGACCGCGAGCGAGGGCGAGCACGGCGTCGCGAGCGCCGATGGCGATGAGCACGAGTCGGTCGCGAGCGACACCGATGACGAGGGACCGTCGACAGGCCTAGTGATCGCCGCGCTCGTGCTCGGCGGACTCGGACTGCTGACTGGATTGATCGCTCTGATCGGCGGGCGGAGCAAGCGCGCGTAGACGCCGATCGACGCGGACCGTGGTGGCAGCAGGCTACGGTCCGCGTCTCCTAGTCTTGGAGAAGGGGACGTGAGCTCGAGAGCAGACGAGAAGCAGCGGCGGCGTGAGGAGCCCGAGCGACGGGAGGCGGCCGAGAGCAGCGCCGACCGGCGCAAGCGGCGGCTGTGGCTGCTTGTCGCGCTGCTGGTGACGGCGGCGGTCGTCGTCGGCGTGCTTGCGCTGGCAAGCAGCGACGACAGTGGGCCGCAGGGGCTTGGAGGCGGCAGCTCACTACAGGGCCAGGCCGAGGTCAACCGGACCTTCGCCGGCATTCCACAGCAGGGAATCGCTGTTGGAGATCCGGATGCGCCGGTCACGATCGTCGAGTTCGTCGACCTGCAGTGCCCGTTCTGCGCCCAGTTCGCGCGCAACGAGCTGCCCGAGCTGGTGCGGCGCTGGGTGCGCACCGGCAAGGCGAGGCTCGAGCTGCGCGTCTTGACCTTTCTCGGCGAGGACTCGGTGCGTGCTGGCCAGGTCGCGGCGGCCGCCGCCGAACAGGATCGCGGCTGGCAGTTCGCCGATCTGCTCTTCGCCAACCAGGGGCCGGAGAACAGCGGCTACGTCACCGACGAGTTCCTACGCGAGGTCGCGGGCGGAGTGGACCGCCTCGACGTCGACAAGGCACTCGCCGACGCCGAGGGGCCGGCCGCGACGACACAGCTGCGTCGCGCTGCGGCGGCCGCCGAGACGCTCGGTGTCGACTCGACGCCGACCTTCTACGCGTCGCGTCGCGGCGGGACGCTCGAGCAGCTCCAGCTCAGCGAGCTGACCGCGGACGCGGTTGGCGCTGAGATCGACCGGCTGCAGGGCAGTGGCGGCGGCTGAGCCGGCACGGGCAGCACCGGCGAATGACCGCGATCGTCTGACACTGGCGATCGCGGCGCTCGCCGTCATAGGGCTGGCAATCGCCGGCTACCTGACCTACGTCCACTACTCCGACATCGAGCCGGTCTGCACGACCGGCGGCTGCGCGAAGGTCCAGGGCTCCGAGTACGCCGAGCTGGGCGGCGTGCCAGTCGCGCTGATCGGACTGCTCGGCTACGTGTCGATCCTCGTCTCGTTGGCGATCCCGGGTGAGACTGGGCGGGCCGCCACGGCGCTGATGGCGCTGGTCGGCTTCGGCTACAGCGCCTACCTGACCTACCTGGAGCTCGACGTGATCGACGCGATCTGCCAGTGGTGCGTCGGCAGCGCGATCGTCATGACTGCGATCGCGGTCTTGGCGGTCGTCAGGATGCTGCGCGCGCCGTAGCGCTGTGGCGCGCGGCGCGCCAGCCGACGAGGCTGCGTCCGAGCAGCGGCGAGATGCTGAATGCGAGGCGCTCCGCCTCGACTTCGGAGTCGGCTTCGTCGAGCCCGAGCACTTCATGGGTCAGCTCGTAGGCCGCCACCCGGCGCGAGCGCAGCACGAGCGCGGCGCTGGTGCCCGCGATGGTCAGCGCGACCGACTCCGGTTCGACCAGCCCAAGGCTGCGCAGTCGGCCGATCGCCTCGGAGGTCGTCGGCGCCGAGACGTCGAGATGGCGGCTGAGGCTGCTCTGCGACGGCCGCTGATCGCCCTCGGAGAGATCGAGGATCGCAAGCAGGTAGCGCGCCATGCCGGCGGTCAGCTCGACGCAGGGGTGAGTCTCCACGACCACGACGTCGTCCGAGACGACGACGACGTCGGTGGGTGACTTGCTGGCGGGCATCTACACGAGATTACCCGAGCCACTGGTCGGTCGATTAGGGTCGGCGCGATGGACGTCCATCACACGCCAGACGAGCGCTTCGCCGATCTGCCCGGCTATCCGTTCGAGCCGAACTACGCGGAGGTCAACGGGCTGCGGATGCACTACGTCGACGAGGGGGAGGGGAGCCCGGTCGTCTGCTTCCACGGCGAGCCGTCCTGGTCGTACCTGTACCGCAAGCTGCTGCCGCCGCTGGTCGCCGCCGGCCATCGCGTGATCTGCCCCGACCTCGCCGGCTTCGGCCGCTCCGACAAGCCGACGGACTTCGGTTGGTACTCCTACGACCGCCACGTCGAGCAGATGACCGGCCTGCTCGACGGGCTCGACCTGACCGGCGCCACGGTCGTCGTCCAGGACTGGGGCGGAGCGATCGGGCTGCGCTGGGCGGTCGAGCACGCCGAGCTCGTCGAGCGGCTCGTGATCATGAACACCGGCCTGTTCTCCGGCCATGTCAGCAAGGGCTTCCTGCGTTGGCGGGCGTTCGCCGAGCAGAATCCCGACCTACCGGTCGGCTTCATCCTCCAGGGCGGGACGGCTACCGAGCTGGGACCGGATGTCGTGGCCGCCTACGAGGCGCCGTTCCCGGACGCCGCGTCGAAGGCCGGTGCCGCGACCTTCCCGCTACTCGTGCCGACCGACGCGAACTCGCCTGGCGCGGCCGAGATGACGGTCGTCAGGGACGAGCTGTCGCGCTGGGAGAAGCCGGCGCTGGTCGCCTTCTCGGACTCCGACCCGATCTTCCCGTCGCCGAAGGCGGGTCAGGTGTTCGTCGACCTGATCCCGGGAGCGGGTGAGCAGGTCGTCATCGAGGGTGCGGCGCACTTCCTCCAGGAGGACCGCGGCGAGGTCATCGCCACGGCCATCCTGGAGTGGATGAGCTAGCTAGCCGGCAGCGCTGAAGCGCTCGGCGACCTTGCCCCAGTCGACGACGTTCCACCACGCGTCGATGTAGTCGGGGCGCTTGTTCTGGTACTTCAGGTAGTAGGCGTGCTCCCAGACGTCGACGCCGAGCAGCGGCGTCTTGCCGTCGGTCAGCGGGTTGTCCTGGTTCGGCGTGCCGACCACCGCGAGGCCGGAGCCGTCGTGGACGAGCCAGGCCCAGCCGGAGCCGAACTGGCCGACGCCGGTCGTCTTGACCTTCTCCTTGAAGTCGTCGAACGAGCCGAAGGCGGCGTCGATCGCCGCGCCGAGGTCGCCGTCGGGGGCACTGCCGCCGTTCGGCGACATCGACTCCCAAAAGAGGCTGTGGTTGTAGTGGCCGCCGCCGTTGTTGCGCACCGGGCCGCGGATGTCCTCCGGCAGCTGGGCGAGGTTGGCGATCACGTCCTCGATCGGCTTGCCGGCCCAGTCTGTGCCCTCCAGCGCCGCGTTGGCCTTGTCGACATAGGCCTGGTGATGCTTGTCGTGGTGGACGCGCATCGTCGCCTCGTCGATGTGCGGCTCGAGTGCCGCGTAGTCGTACGGAAGATCAGGTACCTCGTAAGCCATTGGCGTTCCTTTCGTGGTCTCGCCGCGAGTCTATTTGGCGGCTTGAGTCAGGCTGTCTCGGGGCTGAGATCGAGCTCGGCGTCGGCGTAGACGACGCCGATCGGCTCGACGACCACCTGACGCGGGCCCTCCTCGACCCGTCCGGCGATCAGCGCCTCATGGCCGAGGCTCTGCGCGATCTCGACCACCTGCTCGCCCGTTCCGGCCCCGGTGTACACCGCGAAGCCGCTACCCATGTTGAGCGTGCTGTAGGCGGCGTGGGCGTCCATCTCGGACTGCTCGGCGAGGAACGCCAAGACCTCCGGCACCGGCGGCAGCGCCGTGATCCGGTAGCTCAGCTCGCGGCTCGGCCGCATCAGCTTCAGCAGGCCGTGGCCGGTGACGTGGCTGTAGTAGCTGACCGGGACGTTCGCCTCGGCGAGCGCGCCGACCAGCTTCGCGTAGAGGATCGACGGGTCGAGCAGCGCGTCGCCGTAGGCGCGGCCGCTCGGGAGCGGGGTCGCGTAGCCGTCCGGCAGGCGGTCGGCGATCAGCCGCGCCAGCGAGGCGCCGTTCGCGTGCAGGCCGCTGCTCGCGACCATCACGATCTCGTCGCCGGGGGAGAGGTCCTGGCCGAGCACCGGCTTGCGCCCCGCGGGCATCGCGCCGACAGCGCTGCCCGCGAGCTCGATGTCCTCGCTGTTGACGAGTCCCGGCAGCGATGGCGACTCGCCGCCGCCCCAGGTCGCGCCAGCGTCCGCGCAGGCACGGCTCCAGCCCTCGACCAGCGCCGCGTGCCACTCGCTCTTGCGGTACCAGTCCGACGATCCGGTCGCGAAGTAGGCGTTGACCACCAGCGGCAGGGCGCCGACACAGATCAAGTCGTTGACGATCGCCGCGACCGTGTCGTAGGCGACGGCGTCGAAGCGGTTGAGCCCGAGCTGCTCGGCGACCTGGCGCGAAGCGACCGCCTTCGTGCCCAGCCCCTCCATCACGAACGCCAGCGTCCGGTCGCCGAGCTCGAAGACGAACGCCGGCTCGCCGCGCGACACGTCGAGCGCCTTGCCACCGTGTGCTTCGAGGGCCGCTGATGTGCCCAGCGCCGCCGTCAGCGCCAGCCGCTTGCCAGCGTCGAGCGTCGCGTAGTCGACCCCGGCGCTGGCGTATGCGGACTCGCCGCTTTGCTTCGGATCGCTCATCGAGTGCGGGAGAGGCCTGCCTGCAAGTGCGGATGAGAGGACTCGAACCTCCAAGCCTGTTAAGGCACGGCGACCTGAACGCCGCGTGTTTACCAATTTCACCACATCCGCGTGGGCATCAGAATCTAGCGTTTGACGCCCACATGTGCCTCCATCAGGGCAACGCTTGGACGGCGGTAGACGCGGGCGCGCTTGGCATAGCGACGGTACTCAACGCCGACTTGGTCGCAGGTCTGACAGAACAGGCCGAGGATGTCCGTCGAGCAGTTGAAGAACTCGTAGGACAGGTACTCGTACGGTCCCGTTCGGTTGATGAAGGAGCAGCCGTCGCTGCGGATACAGCCTCGAAGAAAACGCCAGGGAGCCTCGGTAACGGCTTTTGCCTGCCATGGCTCGAGGACGATCGGTCGCTCGTGTTTCTTGCCGGGTCCGTGCTGAGGGAAGAGGCATGGCAGATGGGACGAGTAGAGGTTGAGGATCGTCATTGCACCGTCATGCCGATAGTGCGGCGTCACGACATTGCTTCCAAAGCACCGCTTCAAGAGAGCTGAGGATTCCTGCACGATCTCCGTGTGCTTGGAGTCGAGGTAGAGCCTGAAACGCCAGGTTCGAGGCATTCGAACGAGGTATCCGTCGCCCAGATATAGACCGAGCAACTCGGCGTAGTCGCCTGGCGCAAACGTCATTTGACGCGCTGAGTGGCCACAGCGTGGACAGGCGACGCGACGCGAAATTGAGGACTTCGGCTGATAACGCGGCCGACGCCAGTCGCGGATCGTGGTGCGCGCTACGCCGGTTCGGCGGGCGACCTCGCAGTCGTTGAGGCCTGAGCGAACTAGTTGGAGGGCCTGCTCGCGGACGGCGGGGGAGTGCATGCAGATATGCTGCACGATCTGACCCTGCCTGTGGGCGGAGTTGTGTGACGACTCTGCGACAGCTCAGCGACAAATGCCGCGTTAGGCGCGGGTCTTGCGGCGGCGGAGGCGGGTCTGGAAGACGACGTCCCACCAGGGGGCGGCAACGCCGAAGCCGCGGGTGTGGTCCTGGAAGTGGTGGCGCATATGGAGCTCGTAGAAGAGCTTGCCGACGCGCGTCCTCGGCGTGTGGTGGTGGAGGTGGTAGTGCGTCATGTCGTAGGCGAGGTAGCCGACGAGGAAGCCGCAGGCGAAGAGGTCGGCCTGCTGGCCGCCGATCACCCAGTGGAAGAGCGCCCAGAAGCCGAGCGCGAGCGGGACGCTGACCGACGGCGGCATGACCAGCCGCATCGGATCGTTGGGGTGGTCGTGATGGACGCCGTGGATGATCCAGTGCAGCCGGGCGCCGATCCCGTCCTCGGGCTCGAAGTGGAAGACGAGCCGATGCAGCCAGTACTCGGTAAGCGTCCAGAAGATCCAGCCGCCGGCGATCCAGGCGATTACCTCGAGCGGCGGGTGGCCCTCTTGGCCGAGCGCGAACAGGACCGCGATCGTGGGGATGAAGATGATCAGCGGAACGGCGGGGTGGACGCGCGAGAGCTTGTCGAGCAGGTTCGACTCGAACATCCGCGGGGAAGCCTTCAGCACGTCACTGCGACGCTTGTCCATCACCTCCCAATTTAACCGACCTGCGCGGCGTCCATTCGGCGCGCAGGAACTCCAGGCCGAAGCCCACGGTGAGCGCATAGACCGCCACCGTTGGGAACGCCGGCAGCCCACGCCGCGCGTGCTCGAACGTCAGCGCCAGCATCGCCGCTGTGACCACCGCCATGAACGCCACCCGGATGTGGCGTCTGATCGTTTCGATCGTCTTGTCGTTCATGGCCCGATCGTCGACCGTGAGGTGGCTGCCGCTGTGACCGGGCGGTGACGGTCGCGTGAAAGCGATGTGAAGAGGTCGTCTGAGGATGTCGCGGCCCGGCGTCGAACCATTGAGGGTGGATCACCCCCTGGAGCACCGTCTGCAACGCCTCTTCGACGGCCTGACCTATGTCGCCGCGGCGCTCACCGGTCCGGTGCTGATTGCGCTTGCCTTCGATCTCCCGAGCGGCCTCGAGTCTGCGCTCCAGGTGGTCAACTGGCTGTGTTGGGGGGCGTTCGCGCTCGAGCTCGTCACGATGCTCGCGGTCTCGCGCGACCGCTCGGCCTGGCTGCGCAGCCGCCCGATGACGCCGGTGGTCGTGGTGCTGACCCTGCCGGCATTCGAGGGGCTGGATGTGTTCCGGCTCGTGCGACTGCTGCGCGGTCCGGTGGCGCGCCGCGTCGCCGACGGCGTGACGACGACCGCGGGGCTGCGCAACGTCGCGATCCTGACCCTGCTGACGGTGGGTCTGGGCGGCCTGCTGTTCGCGGAGCTCGAGCCGGACGTCGACGTCGGCGATGGCCTCTACTGGGCGGTCACGACCGTCACCACGACCGGCTACGGCGACATCGTCCCGACGACCGAGGGCGGCAAGGCACTGGCGATGGCGATCATGCTGATCGGCGCCGGCTTCCTCGCGATCCTCACCGGCGCGATCGCGCAGCGCTTCGTCGGCCGCTGGCAACGCGCCGGCGCACAGCCTGACGAGCAGCTCGAGCCGACGCTCGCCGACGTGACGACGGCGAACGGCGGTGACGACGCCGTGCTGGCGAAGCTCGACGAGCTCGGCGAGCGGCTGGCGCGGCTCGAGCGCGCCGTCACGCGCGGTAGCTGACGCCGGTCAGCCGCGCTCGGCGAAGCCCGGCTCGCGGATCGCAGCATAGACACCGACCTGGGCGGCCTCGCCAAGCAAGTCCCAGCTCGCCTCGGAGTATTCCCCCGCCCAGTCGACGCAGTGGGCACGCGCCGCCTCGAGCGAGTCGAAGCCGGCGATCGCGATCGCGTTGTCGGCGTCGGCCTCGTCCTCGGCATCGACGGTCACCGCGAGCAGCGCGGGGGTCGCTGCGCCGACCGCCACGCGCGGGTCGTCGCCCTGCCACACCAGGACCGCCGTCCGCTCGCGTCCGGCCTGGTCGGAACGGTAGATCGCGAGCGTCCGGGCGCGGACGTCGTCCCACGACCAGGAGCGGGCGCCACGGCTCTTCGAAACGATTCCGAGCATCGTCGGGAACTCTAAGGCGGCCAGGGTCCGGCGTCTAAGAGTCGCGGCCCTCGAGGCCGTCGAAGAGCACCGAGGCGCGAACATCGAGGCCGCGGGCCAATTTGGCGACTGTGCGGACGCCCGGCTCGCGCTCGGAGCGCTCGATGCGGGCGACGTGGGTCATGTTCAGCCCACAGATATGAGCCAGCCGCTCCTGGCTCAGCCCACGGGCCAACCGCGCCTTGCGGAGGTTCGATCCGAAGATGGGCAGTGGATCGTCCACAGTCGCATCCTTCGCCTCTAGTGCCAGTCGCGCCAGAGCCAATTGGCATTTGGAGTGCCGATCGGCCTTGTTTTGGACAACATGGCATTACTCCGCGAGACCGGCGATGATCGCCGGCCATGTCCAGAGACGTCCTCGTTTCCTTTGCCGAGAACCTGCGCCGCCGGCGCAAGGAGCTCGGGCTGAGCCAGGAACAACTGGGGACACGCGCCAACATCCAGATGGCGGACATCTCGCGTTATGAGAGCGGCGGTCGCGACCCGCGGATCACGACGGTCGCCCGCTTGGCGCAGGCGCTCGAAGTGCCGATCGCCGAGCTACTCGCCGGCACCGGGAAATAGCGACGACTCCGCCACGGCCAGCGTCATCTCTTTCGGATGACGTGTGCTGCGGGCGCCGAGGGTAGTCTCGCGCCGGTGAAGAAGTGGCTGCCGATCATCGTCCTCGCGGCGGCGCAGTTCGTCATGGTGCTCGACACGACCGTGATGAACGTCGCGATCTCCGACGTCGTCGCGGATCTCGACACGACGGTCTCCCAGGTCCAGCTCGCGATCACGCTCTACACGCTGGTGATGGCGGGGCTGATGCTGACCGGCGGCAAGCTCGGCGACATCCTCGGCCGCCGGCGGACGTTCGCGATCGGCATGGTCGTCTACGCGGCTGGGTCGATCACGACCGCGCTGAGCCCGAACGTGACCGTGCTGATCCTCGGCTGGTCGGGGTTGGAGGGGATCGGCGCGGCGATGGTGATCCCGGCGATCGCGTCGCTGACAGCGCGCAACTACAGCGGCAAGGACCGCGCGATGGCCTACGGGATCATCGGCGGGATTGCTGCTGCGGGGGTGGCCGCCGGGCCGCTGATCGGCGGCTGGGTGACCGAGACCTTCACCTGGCGCTACGTCTTTGCCGGCGAGACGGTTGTGATCGCCGCGATCCTGCTGTCGCTGCGCGTGATCAAGGACGCGCCTCGCGTCGAGCCGCGACCGCCGCTCGACTTCGTCGGCGCGGTGCTGTCGGCCTCCGGCATGGGTCTGATCGTCTTCGGGTTGCTGCGGATCCCGCAGTGGGGGCTGATCGAGCCGAAAGGCGCTATGACAGTGGCGGGAACCGAGTTCACTCCGCTCGGCTTCTCGGCGGTGCCGTTCCTCGTTGCTATCGGAGCGGTGCTGATGACGGTCTTCCTGCGCTGGAGCGAGCGACGGGTGCGGATCGAGCGCGAGCCGCTGCTGCGGCCCGACCTGCTGCGCGTGGGCCAGCTGCGCGGCGGCTTGGCGATGCTCGGCGCCCAGCAGCTCGTGCTGAACGGGATCTTCTTCGTGCTGCCGCTCTACCTCCAGGTTGTGCTCGGCAAGGACGCGCTCGAGACCGGCCTGGCGATCCTGCCGATCTCGGTGACGATGTTCATCGCGGCGCTGCTCGGACCGCGGCTCGCGACGCGCATGTCGCCGCGCACGATCGTCCAGATCGGCCTCGCGGCGATGCTGCTCTCGGCCGGCGGGCTGATCGCTTCGATCGACTACGAGCTCAACGAGACCGGCTTCACGATTGCGCTCGCGAGCTTCGGCGCCGGCATCGGTCTGTTGGCCTCGCAGCTCGGCAACGTGATCATGTCGTCGGTCGAGCAGTCGCGCGCGAGCGAGGCCGGCGGCCTGCAGGGGACGGCGCAGAACCTCGGCGCGTCGCTTGGCACTGCGCTGATCGGGGCGATCCTGCTGTCCGGTCTCGCGACCGCCGCATCGACGGCGATTGTCGGCCGCGCCGACATCCCGCCGCCGGTCCAACAGCAGGTCGTCGAGCGCACCGAGCAGGGACTCGAGTTCGTGCCGCGCGCCGACGTCGAGCAAGCCGCCAGCGACGCCGGCCTGCCGCCCGACCAGGCGAGCGCCATCGCCGAGGTCTATGGCGACGCCCAGCTGGAGGCACTCAAGCGCGCACTCTTCGGCGCCGCCTTCTTCGTCCTAATCGGCTTCTGGCTCACCCGCCGGCTCCCATCCCAGCCGCT
Source organism: uncultured Solirubrobacterales bacterium (assembly GCA_965653255.1). GTDB lineage: Bacteria > Actinomycetota > Thermoleophilia > Solirubrobacterales > Thermoleophilaceae > JAAYBF01. The sequence continues at coordinate 11,200 of CBFGZN010000061.1, forward strand.
CGACGGCGCGCAGGTCCGCGGCGACCCGGTTCCGGCAACGGCCTGAGAACGCAAAAACCCGCTCAGAGAGCGGGTTTCTGGAGTACCGCCACGGGGATTCGAACCCCGGTCTCCGCCGTGAGAGGGCGGTATCCTAGTCCCCTAGACGATGGCGGCTCGGAGGGTGCTGCGGCCGGTCATTGTACAAGGCGCCCGGTCGGCCGTCGTGCGCCTCGGCAGCGCAGTGCCGCGCGGGACGCCGTGGCGCCCCGCGCGGCCGTGGCCCCCTGCGGTTGTTACGGCCTGACCGCGATCGCGTCGAGCTCGACCGGCGCGCGGTCGAGGCTCGTCACGCGCAGCGTGTGGCGCCCCGGCTCGAGCTTGCCGGTGCCGACCAGCTTGCGGCGGAAGCGTCCCGTGGCGAAGCCGAGAATGATGTAGGCAAGCAGGTTGACGGCGAGCAGCCACATCGCCGCGAAATGCCATTGCAGGGCTCCCCCGAAGCCGGCGTCGCCGTTGAGCCGGTAGGCCACCGCGCCGTCGCCCATGGTGAGCCATTCCGGAA
>CBFGZN010000062.1:0-11735 GCA_965653255.1 uncultured Solirubrobacterales bacterium
CATGGCGCTCGAGCAGAACCGCGAGGTTTTCGCCGTGCCCGGCTCCCCGCTCGAGCCGCGGAGCCAGCCATTTGGCGCCCATATCTGGTTGGCCTGCCCCCCGCCGCCAACGCAGTGCCAGCTACCGATCTGCTCACCGTAGTAGCCCCGGTAGGCGACACAACCAGCCCTGTCGCCCGTGTACACCCCGACCCACCAAATGGTGCCGCCGTCAGCCGCCGACCATCCGCCCTGGCTGTGGAGCGCGTCGCATCTGTCTCCGGACTGCCCGTAAGGTGCCAGGTTGAAGCCCTCGCAGAAATAGTTCGGAATGGCGTTGGCGGTGGACACGGGACCCGCCGCGATGGCGAGCGACATCGCGATCGAAGCCGCCACGGCGGCAAGCAGCACCGTCACCCGACTTCCAACCCCCGGCGACGCTTGATCTCGAAGCATCAACGTCCCTCCTCCTGGATAGTTAGAAACACCGTCGTTCCCGAACCTACCACGTGCGGATGCCCGGATGCAATCGGCACTTGGGCCGAGAGCTTCGGGCGAGAGATTTGAGCTCCGCGAACCCCTCAGGTCACGCGCCGCCGGCCATCGCCGGGAGGATGACGAGCGTGTCGTCGGCCTTGACTGCGGTGTCGAGCCCGTTCAGAACCCGGACGTCCTCGTCGTTGAGGTAGACGTTGACGTAGCGGTTGAGCGTTCCGTCCTCGCCGAAGAGCTGGCCCTCGGTCGCCGGATGCTGCGTCGCGAGCGCCCGCAACAGCTCGCCGACGTCGGCGCCCTCGGCAGCCACCTCACGCTCACCGCCCGTCGACGCGCGCAGAACTGGTGGAATCTTGATCGTGCTCACGGAGCGGACCCTACCTCAGCCGGCCGCGGCGCAGAACAGCTCGTAATCCGGGAAGACGCCCATCTCGTCGTCTGAGATCGAGTCGGGGTCGCGCGAGCAGATCGGGCACTCCGGATCGCGCCGCACCTTGAGGTCGGTGAAGCTGGTGCTGAGCGCCTCGTAGAGCAGCAGCCGTCCGATCAGCGGCTCGCCGGAGCCGGTGATCAGCTTGACGACCTCGATCGCCTGCAGCACGCCCATGATCCCGGGCAGCGCGCCGAGCACGCCGTTGGCGCCGCAGGAGGGCGCGAGCTCGGCCGGCGGCGGCGTCGGGTAGAGGCAGCGGTAGCAGGGGCCCTCGTAGGGCGCGAAGACCGAGAGCTGGCCGTCGAAGCCGAGGATCGACGCCGAGACGACGGGAATCTTCAGCCGCACGGTCGCGTCGTTGAGCAGGTAGCGCGTCGGGAAGTTGTCAACGCCGTCGACGATCACGTCGTAGCCGTCGATGATCTCCATGATGTTCGAGGCGTCGAGGCGGGTCTGGTACTTGACGACCTCGACGTCGGAGTTGATCTCGTGGATCGCCTGCTCGGCGGAGTCGACCTTCGCTACGCCGATCCGGCTCTCGGAGTGCGCGACCTGGCGCTGGAGGTTGGAGAGGTCGACGACGTCGTCGTCGACGATGCCGATCGTTCCGACGCCGGCCGCCGCGAGGTAGAGCGCGGTAGGTGAGCCAAGCCCGCCGGCGCCGAGCAGCAGCACCTTCGCGTCGAGCAGCTTGAGCTGGCCCTCGAGGCCGATCTCCGGGACGAGCAGGTGGCGCGAGTAGCGCTCGCGCTGCTCGGCGGTCAGCCGGCGTGGGGTCTCGACCTCGTAGCCGCGGTCCTTCCAAAGCGTGATGCCGCCGGTCATCGACTCGGCCTGCTCGTAGCCGAGCTCGTCGATCAGCGTCTTCGCGGCCAGAGCCGAGCGGTTGCCGGACTGGCAGTAGATGATGACCCGCGCGGACTTGTCGCTCGCCGCGCCCTCGATGCGCTGCTCGAGGTGGCCGCGCGGCACGTGGACGGCGCCGGGCAGGTGGGACTCGGCGAACTCGTGCTCCTCGCGGCAGTCAATCAGGACAGTGCTCTCGCGGTGCCCGTTGCCCAGCAGGTCATGGACCTCGCTCGGGTCGACCTCGGTGATCTGCTCCTTCGCCTTCTTGATCAGCTCAACACCGCTGGGCATGCCAAAACTCCTGAAAGTCGGTCTGGTCTTGGTTGATTCTACGCAAGAGCTGTGAGTTCGCTCTCCACGCCAATGCTTCACAAAGGATAGCGACTCTCGCACAGTCCCAGAACGCGGCCGGGGCGCCCTCTCGGACGCCCCGGCGCTGTTCAACCCAGACACTGCTTGCGGAAGCCCACGGCGCCCATCGCCGAAAGCTTCTAATTGGAATTGTCGTCATCGGGGGTCGCTGCCGATATGGGGTCTAGACCCCATTTGATGAGACGACGCGGCGATTCCCTGATCGGGCAGGTTGTGGCGGCCAACGTGGTGTTGGTCTCGTTGACGCTGCTCGCAGCCACTGCGGCAGCGGTGATTGCCTCCGACCACCAGATCTCGCTCGGCGACCAGCGCTGGCAAGTCGGCATCCTCGCGCTTGCCGCCGTGCTGACCTTCTGCGTCAACCTGTGGATGCTGCAGAAGCGGTTCGACCCGCTCGAGCAGCTGATTGAGCGGCTCGAGCAGATCGACCCGACCGAGCCGGACACATTCGCCCTCAGCGACGACCAGACGGAGGAGATCGATCGTCTCGCCGCGTCCTTCCGCCGCCTGCTCCAGCGTGTCGACGACGAGCGCCGACGCTCCGGGAAGCTCGTGCTGCGCGGCCAGGAGGAGGAGCGTCGCCGCGTGGCGCGCGATCTCCACGACGAGGTCAACCAGGCCCTGACGGGGATACTGTTGCGGCTCGAGGCGCTCGCCCAGGACGTGCCGGCCGACCAACGACCACAGGTCGCCGAGCTCAAGCAGCTCACCGGACAGGCGATGGATGAGCTGCTGCGGCTGGCACGCCAGCTGCGCCCGACCGCGCTCGACGACCACGGCCTCGCCCCCGCGATCGAGGCCCAGCTGCGCGGCTTCGCCGAGCGGACGGGCGTCGAGGCGCACGTCACCGTCACCGGCGATCCGAGCCAGCTCGACGAGGAGACCCAGATCGTCGTCTATCGCGTCGCCCAGGAGGCGCTCTCAAACGCTGCCCAGCATGCACGACCGGGGCGGATCGACGTCGAGCTGAAGACGGTCGGCGACAGCGTCGAGCTGCGCGTACGCGACGACGGCGAGGGGTTCGACCCGTTCGCGACCCGCACCGGCGGCCTCGGCCTCGACGGCATGGCCGAGCGTGCGCGGCTGGCCGGCGGAGCGCTCGACCTGCGCTCGAAGGTCGGAGCCGGCACCGAATTGACCCTGAGGTTGCCGTGATTACTAGCGAAGCAGCCGGCTCTGCCGGATGCGCACGACCGGTCATCCGGGTCTCGATCGCCGACGACCACGGCGTCGTCCGCTCAGGACTGGCGATGCTGATCGAGCGCCAGGCCGACATGTCGGTCGTCGGCGAGGCGGCCGACGGGATCGCCGCCGTCGAGCTCGCGCTCGCCGAGCGCCCCCACGTAGCGGTGCTCGACGTCTCGATGCCCGGGTTGACCGGGCTCCAGGCCGCACGCCAGATCCACGGCCACCACGCCGACATCGGTCTGCTGATGCTGTCGATGCACGAGGACGAGCGTTACTTCTTCGACGCGCTCGACGCCGGAGCACTCGGCTACGTGCCGAAACGAGCTGCCGACTCCGACCTGATCGACGCGATCCGCACGATCGCCGACCGCCGGACGTTCATCTCGTCGTCGACCCAGCAGGCGCTGATGCGGCGCTGGCTCGACGAGGACCCCAACACGCGCCGCGAGGAGCTGACCGCGCGCGAGCTGGAGGTCGTCAAGCTGATCGCCGAGGCGCGCACCAACCGCCAGATCGCCGAGGCGCTGAAGGTCTCGGAGAAGACCGTCGAGTCGCACCGCGGCAACGTGCTCGCCAAACTCGGCATGCGCGACCGCGTCGAGCTCGCGCGCTACGCGATCAGACGCGGACTCGTAGAGCCGTAGACGGCGCCTGGCGGCGTCATCGGCCCCTCACGTGCGATGCACGCCGCGGGGCCTGCTTCCTTGCCAGCCACCGCCTACGACTCCACGTCTCCGTCTACCCTCGTGGGCGTGAACCCGCGGATCGCGATCGCGCTGGTGGTGGTTGCCGTGGCGGCGTTCGGCGCCATCGCGCTGGCCGCGACCAACTCGTCAGACGAGACGTCGAGCGGTACGCGGTTCGCTGGCGCGACGCTGCCGGCCGGGTTGAAGGCGCCTGAGATCGCGTTGCCCGACGAGGAGGGCGACGTCGTGCGGATGGCCGCCCTGCGCGGCCAGCCGGCGATCGTGACCTTCCTCTACTCGAACTGCGAGGACAGCTGCCCGGCGCAGGCGCAGCAGGTCAAGGGCGCGCTCAACGAGCTTGGCCGTGACGTGCCGGCACTCGCGATCTCGGTCGATCCGGCCAACGACACTCCGGACAGCGCGCGCGCCTTCCTCTCCAAGCAGCGGATGACCGGGCGGATGCGGTTCGTGCTCGGGACCCGCCCGGAGCTGCGCCGCATCTGGCGCGGATACGCCGTCGAGCCGCAGCTCGACGACCTAGACCACACAGCGCGTATCGTGCTGGTAGACGGCAACAGCGTCCAGCGGGTCGGCTATCCGCTCGGTGAGGTCACCCCCGAGCGCTTGGCCCACGATCTGCGGCTGCTGGCAGCCGGGCGCTGATCCGAAGGGCCGCGCCGATAACCTCATAGGTCGCCCTAACGCCGGCGACGACCACGACTTGGAAGGCACGGAGAACGCCACCGCATGAGCTTGGAGATCCAGAACCTGCACGTACGCATCGAGGAGCGCGAGATTCTGCGCGGGCTGAACCTCACGGTGCGCAAGGGTGAGACACACGCATTGATGGGCCCCAACGGCTCCGGCAAGTCGACGCTCGCCAACACGATCATGGGCAACCCGACCTACGAGGTCACCGAGGGCAAGATCCTCTTCAACGGCGAGGACCTGACCGAGGCCGACCCCGACGAGCGCGCCCGCGCCGGCCTCTTCATGGCGTTCCAGTACCCCGCAACGATTCCGGGCGTGTCGGTCGCGAACTTCCTCCGAATGGCGGTCAACGCCAAGCGCGAGGAGCCGATCAAGGTCAAGGAGTTCGGCCAGATGCTCGGCGAGAACATGGAGCTGCTGCGGATCGACCGCGCCTTCACCAGCCGCTACCTCAACGAGGGCTTCTCCGGCGGCGAGAAGAAGCGCGCCGAGATCCTCCAGCTCGCGATGCTGAAGCCGGAGATCGCCGTGCTCGACGAGACCGACTCAGGACTCGACATCGACGCGCTGCGGATCGTCTCCGACGGTGTCAACGCGCTACGCGGACCCGAGATGGGCTCGCTGATCATCACCCACTACACACGCATCCTCGACTACGTCAAGCCGGAGTTCGTCCACATCCTGCTCGACGGCCGGATCGTCCGAGAGGGCGGCCCCGAGCTCGCCGCCGAGCTCGAGGACACCGGCTACGACCAGATCCGCGAGGAGGTCGCGGCCGCCAATGCCTCCTAGCTGGCTGGAGGAGAAGCGCACCGCCGCGCTCTCGGCCTACGAGGCGGAGCCGGTGCCGACCTGGCGCCGCTCGGGCTTCTGGACGACGTCGCTGCGCGATCTTGACGTCGACGCGCTCGAGCCACGCCGCTACGAGCCGGTCGGCTCCGAGCAGGAGCTGCCGAGCGAGGTTCGCGACGCGCTCGACGGCGAGCCGGGCGCTCTGATCGTCCAGCGCGGGGCGAGCACGATCCTGATCGAGGTCGACGCCGAGCTGACCGAGCAAGGCGTGATCGTGATGCCGCTCGAGCAGGCCGTCGAGGAGCATGGCGAGCTGGTGCGCGAGCACTACATGCGCCGGCTCTCGGAGGCCGAGGGCAAGTTCCCCGCGGCGACCGCCGCGTTCTGGACCGGCGGCGTGTTCATCCACGTGCCGGCGAACGTCCGCGTCGAGAAGCCGATCCAGAGCGTCTACGCGATCGACGAGCCCGGCACCGCGCAGTACGCGCACACGCTGGTGGTCCTCGGCGAGAACTCCGAGTGCGCGATTCGCGAGTACTGCCTAGGTGCAGACATCGACGGCCAGGCGCTGCATGCCGGCGCGTTCGAGCTCTACACCGCACCCGGCGCCCGCGCCAAGGTCGCCCACTTCCAGGACTGGGGCCGCGGCGAGATCTACGACATCTCGACGAAGCGCATTGAGATCGCGCGCGACGCCTTCGTGTCGTGGGTGCCCGTACACCTCGGTGGACGGCTGACCAAGCAGACGCTCGACATCATCACGGCGGAGCAGGGCTCCGACATGCGTCATACGGGTCTCTACTTCACCGAGCGCAACGAGCACCTCGACCTGTTCACCACGGACCTGCACGAGGCACCGCACACCGCTGGCGACACGGTCTGGAAGGGCGCGCTGACCGGCGAGTCGCGCGCGTCGTACGAGGGCCTGATCGAGATCATCGAGGGCGCCACGAACTCCCATACCTACCTCCAGACTCACCAGATGCTGCTCTCCCAGCGGGCGAAGGGCGACGCGATTCCGTCGCTGATCGTCAAGGTCGACGACGTCTCGGCGTCGCACGGCGGCACCGTCGGAGAGCTCGACGAGGAGCAGATCTTCTACATGATGACCCGCGGGATCTCGCGGATCGAGGCGGTCCGGACACTCGTCGAGGGCTACTTCGAGGAGGTCGTGCAGCGGCTCGACGATCCGGGCCTCGAGACGCTGATCCGCCGCCGAATCGGCGAGAAGCTGCTCGCCGCCGAGGATCAGGTCAAGGAGTTCGTCGGACACCGGGCGGGAGCGGCACAGGAGGCGTGACGGTGCCCCCGCCCTCCGCCGCCACGAAGCCGCTCGCGGAGGTGCGCGCCGACTTCCCGATCCTGTCGCGCGAGCGCGACGGCAAGCCGATCGTCTACCTCGACTCGGCGGCGACCTCGCAGAAGCCGACCGCCGTCATCGAGGCGATGGACGCCTACTACCGGCGCTCGAACGCCAACGTCCACCGCGGCGTCTACGAGCTGTCGCAGGAGGCGACCGACCTCTTCGAGGGCGCGCGCGCGCGGATCGCCGCGTTCGCCGGCGGCGAGACCGACACGACGATCTTCGCCCGCAACGCGACCGAGGCGATCAACCTCGTCGCCTACGCCTGGGGACAGGACAACGTCGGACCGGGTGACGAGGTGCTGATCACCCACATGGAGCACCACTCGAACATCGTCCCGTGGCAGCTGCTGTGCCAGCGCCAGGGCGCGAAGCTGCGCTACCTCGGCGTCTCCGACGACGGTCAGCTGTCGCTCGGCGAGCTCGACGCGGCGCTGAGCAGCGGGCGGGTCAAGCTCGTCTCGGTAGCCCACATCTCGAACGTCCTGGGAACGATCAATCCAGTCGCCGAGATCGTCCGCCGCGCGCACGTGGCGGGGGCGGTCACCCTGATCGACGGCTCGCAGGCGATGCCGCAGCTGCCGGTCGACGTCGCCGCGATCGACTCCGACTTCTACGCCTGGACGGGCCACAAGGCTCTCGGCCCGACCGGGATCGGTGTGCTCCACGGCCGCCGCGAGCTGCTCGAGACGATGGGCCCGTTCCTCGGCGGCGGCGACATGATCGCCTCGGTCGGCTTCGACACGTCGACCTGGAACGACCTGCCGTGGAAGTTCGAGGCCGGGACGTCGGCGATCGCCGAGGGCGTCGGGCTCGGCGTCGCGATCGACTACCTGTCGGCGATCGGCATGGACACCGTCCGCGCCCACGAGCGCGAGCTGACCGCCTACACGCTCGAACGGCTGGAGGACGTCGAGGGACTGCGCGCCTTCGGACCGGTCGACCCCGACATGCGCGGCGGCGTCGTCTCGCTCGAGCTGAAGGGAATTCACCCGCACGACCTCGCCGAGATCTGCGATCGCGAGCACGTCTGCATCCGTGCCGGCCACCACTGCGCTCAGCCGCTGATGCGCGAGATGGGCGTGCCCGCGACCGCGCGCGCCAGCTTCCACGTCTACAACACCCACGAGGACGTCGACCGCCTGATCGCCGCCCTCCAGACCGCCCGCGAGGTGTTCGCGCTCTGATGGACGCCCTCTACCGCGACTACATCCTCGACCACTACAAGGACCCGCGCAACTTCGGCGAGCTCGAGCCGCACGACCGCGAGTGGCACGACCACAACCCGCTCTGCGGCGACGAGCTAGGCGTTCACCTGATCGTCGACGACAGCGGCACCGTCACCGACCTGCGCTTCCACGGCCACGGCTGCGCGATCTCCCAAGCCTCCGCCTCGATCGCCTCCGAGGAGCTGATCGGCATGAAGGCCGAAGCCATCGCCGCCCTCGGCGCCGACTGGATCATCGACCTACTCGGCATCGAGATCTCCCCCACCCGCCGCAAGTGCGCGCTGCTCAGCCTCAAAGTCATGCGCGGCGCCGTAACCGGCGACGCTAGCTGGCCCGAGTAGCTTCCCAGCGCCTAGGCGGCGTGGCCGCGAGCAGGCACGGTGTCCGCCTTAGCGATCTTGCCCGCACGTCCGAGCACGACGACCTCGCCCCCGCCGGCCTGGCGGGTGAGATCCTTTGCGCGCCGAACGGCGTCGCTCTTGCGCTTCAGATGAGCGCTCGCACGGACGTGGCCCTCCTTGACGACGTCCCATCCGCCGGCTTCGCCCTTGACTACATATCGGTTGGGGATGGCTGACATCGCGCTTCCTTCGTCGTCGAATCGATTCTGCATTTCAGCTTAGGGGCTACGTCGGATGACCGCTTCCTGGCGGTGGAGCGGCGAGCTCAGGAGCACCTAGTGGATGCGTCGTCGCGTCGTAGAAGTAGATTCGCTCCGCTCCCAGACGCAGGAAGATCTCGCTTTGGCGAGCGAGCAGCTCGGCTCTCGCCCCAGCACGCATCGAGATCGCCAACGGACGCGCAGGATGCTCGCTAAGGGCAGCGACCAGGTGCTCGTCCTGACGGCCGAGATTGCTGCCGAAGACCACCAGCGGGAGGTCCATAGCACGCAGCTGGTCGAGGGCATGCGCGAGGTAGTCATTGGCCTCGATCGCGCGTAGCTTGTCGTGGGCAGATCCCTCTGTCACGAGCAGTGGCCTTGCCTGCGGATCCCCATCGATCGGCTGCCCAAACTGATCGAGGATCGTCTGAAGCGATCCAACACGCTTCCAGGTCGTCCCGGAGCTGCCGACGACGAGATGCAGGGCCCCGTGTAGGTAGTAGACGGGCACCTCGCCCTCGTAGACGGAGTGTCGGCGTGGATCGAACTCGCAGCGCCCGCCGTAGCGAAAGTGGTCCTTGAACGGTCTGTACTTCCCGCCGTAGCCCATTGCCCAGTAGATCAGGAGGTCGTACGACGTCGTGAACACCCACTCTGAGGCGGCCATTACGGCTCGAATGGTTGCCAGGGTCTTAGCCGGAACTTGCGCGCGAGCCAGGTGCACCTGCCGCACGGCGTGCCCGAGCGCTCGCTGGATGCTCCGGTAGCGCTCGTACAGCCGGCCGGCGTCGACGCCTACCGTCTCGGCGACCCGAACGGCGGTGTTGACATCGGCCAGGACGCGCTCGAAGTTCGTCGTCCCATCGAACAGCGCTCGGTCCGCGCCGGTCAGGTGCTCTCTGGCCGCTTGCTCCATCAGCGTCTGGTAGCCGAACGGCTCCCAGACGTTGATGCTCAGACCGTTACCAAGCAGGAGCCCTTGCCACGCCTCAGCGTCGACAATTTCCCTCCAGTCACAAAGCGTCCCGTCCGGCTCTCCCGCCACGGGATGTGTCTACCACCTGCCTACGACCGATCCTGCAGCTAGCGCTGCCTTGGTGCCGAGTCGTTACAGAACTAGCCGATCGAGCCGACCATCTCCAACTGGATGAGCCGGTTGAGCTCGACGGCGTACTCCATCGGGAGCTCCTTGGTGACGGGCTCGATGAAGCCGTTGACGATCATCGCGGCGGCCTCCTCCTCGGAGAGGCCGCGCGACTGGAGGTAGAACATCTGCTCGTCGGAGATCTTGCCGACGACGGCCTCGTGGGCGACGGTGACGTGCGGGTTCTGGATCTGGATGTCGGGCCAGGTGTCCGAGCGCGAGTGCGGGTCCATCATCAGGCCGTCGCACTGAACGTGGGACTTCGAGCCCTGCGAGTTGTGACCCATCCGGACGAGGCCGCGGTAGCCCATGATCCCGCCGTCCTTGGAGATCGACTTGGCGAGGATGTTCGAGGTCGTGTTCGGCGCGAGGTGGACGACCTTGGCGCCGGTGTCCTTCCAGACGTCGCCGGAGGCGACGCCGACGTTGAGGTGGTCGGCGCGCGCGCCCTCGCCCATCAGGAACGAGCCCGGGTAGAGCATCACCTTCTTGGCGCCCATCGAGCCGCCGACCCACTCGACGGTGCCCTCGGCCTCGACGATCGCCCGCTTAGTGTTGAGGTTGAAGACGTCCTTCGACCAGTTCTGGACGGTCGTGTAACGCGCCTTCGCGCCCTCCTTGACGAAGATCTCGACGACGGCGGAGTGCATCGAGTTGACGCTGTAGGTCTGCGCCGTGCAGCCCTCGATGTAGTTCACCTCGGAACCCTCGTCGGCGATGATCAGCGTGTGCTCGAAGGTGCCCTCGTTGGCGCCCTCCATGCGGAAGTAGGCCTGCAGCGGCAGGTCGACCTTGACGCCCTTCGGAACGTAGAGGAACGAGCCGCCAGACCAGACCGCGCCGTGCAGCGCCGAGAACTTGTTGTCCTGCGGCGGGACGCACTTCTTCATGAAGTACTCCTGCACCAGCTCGGGGTACTCCTGGATCGCGGTGTCCATCGAGCAGAAGAGGATCCCGAGGTCGGCGTACTCCTTCTTCAGCCCCTCGTAGACCGGGTCCTGGCGCCAGACGCCAACGACGCCGGCGAGGTGCTCGCGCTCGGCCTGCGGGATGCCGAGGTCCTCATATGTCTTCTTCATCTCCTCCGGGACATCGTCCCAGGAGTCGTAGCGACCGGCCTCGGGCGGGCTGTAGAGCACCAGCTCGTCGAGGTCGAGGTCGGAGAGGTCGACGCCCCAGGTCGGGATCGGCTTGCGCTCGAAGATGTCGTAGGACTTCAGGCGCAGGTCTCTCATCCACTGCGGCTCGTCCTTGATCTTCGAGAGCTCCTGGATCACCTCACGCGACACGCCCTTCTTCGCAACGAGCTGTCCCTGGTCGTCCTCGACGATCGGGCTCGGCTTGGCGATTCGGGTCTTGTCGTTAGTGGCCATCAGATCCTGTGCTCGGGGTCAGGTCCGCAGGGGGAGGTGCGGCCTACAAGTGTATCGAGGGCATCCGGCGGCCCGAAGGCTCGGCGGCGCCAAGTCGGATACGGTCGGCCGATGGACCTATACATCTGTTACGGCACGTTCCAGACACCGCGCCCCGGCGGCCATCCCTGCCGCCGCGCCTACCACGCGCTGCGCGACGCCGGCTACGAGCCGAAGCTGATCAAATCCTACGGCCTCGCGGTGCTGCCGGACATCGTCAATCAGACCGCCGGCCGCAAGAAGGCGAAAGAGCTGACCGGAAGCTATGCGGTGCCGGTGCTGGTGACCGTCACCGCGCCGCCGTCGAAGTCGTACTCCGTGCGCGCGCTGCTGCTCGCCAACAACGGCGGCGAGCTCGACCCCGACGTCGTCTTCCGCTCCGACGGCGGCGGGCGCGTGCCGGCGGTGGAGTTGCTGATGGTGAGCTACGGCGCGCGTCAGCACATTCGCAAAAACGCGCTGCAGCACCTGCACCAGGAGA
>CBFGZN010000063.1:0-11729 GCA_965653255.1 uncultured Solirubrobacterales bacterium
CCGTCGCTTGGTGCGAAGCGGCCGCCTCTACGTGGCCCGAAGAGTCGTGCGAGCGCGTCGGCGTCCATCCCGCACCCGGTGTCCGACACCTCGGCGTGGAACATCACACGGCATCCATTCGTGCGGTCGGCGGTCACGGAGGCGACGACCTCACCGCTGTCGGTGAACTGCACGGCGTTGTCGACCAGGCCGCAGAGGACTTCGCGCAGCCAATCGGCTTCGCCCAGTGCGAGCGGGGGCACTGAAGCCGCCGTCTTGACTTCGAGCGCAAGCCCCTTCGCTTGCGCCGGAGCGGCAAAGCGGGTCGCGGCCTCGTCGATCAGCTGATGCACGTCGAAGACCTGAAAAGGAATCTCCGGAAGGTCGGCAAGGTCCATCGCGGCCCAGGCGTGGACGTCCCCCCGCGGAATGCGGCCCTCGGTCCTTTCGTCCTCAGTGGCCTCCCATGGACTCACCTGGCCCTCCTCCTTGTGAGCGAACGTACCACGGGAATGTGCTTTCTGTGAAGGGATTCGGTTACCGCCGTTCGGCGCGCTCAAGGTAGCCTCAGCGCTATGCCAACCTCCCTCGTCACCGGCGGCGCCGGATTTCTGGGCTCGAATCTCTGCGATCACCTGCTCGAGCGCGGGCATCGCGTGATCTGCGTCGACAATCTCGAGACCGGCAGCCTGCGCAACATCCAGCATATCCGCAGGGACGAGTTCGAGTTCAAGATGCTCGACATCACCGAGCACTACGAGATCGACGAGCCGGTTGACTTCGTCTTCCACATGGCCTCGCCGGCGAGCCCGATCGACTATGCGCGACTGCCGCTGCACACGTTGAAGGTCGGCGCCTACGGCACTCACAACTCGCTCAGCCTGGCGAAGGCGAAGCGCGCCCGCTTCCTGCTCGCGTCGACCTCGGAGGTCTACGGCGACCCGCTCGTCCATCCGCAGCCAGAGAGCTACTGGGGCAACGTCAACCCGATCGGTCCGCGCGGCGTATATGACGAGGCGAAGCGCTATGCCGAGGCGCTGACGATGGCCTACCTGCGCCAGCAGGGCGTCAACACGTGCATCGTGAGGATCTTCAACACCTACGGTCCGCGGATGCGTCCGAACGACGGCCGTGCGGTGCCGACCTTCCTCAAGCAAGCGCTGAGCGATCGGCCGCTGACCGTCTTCGGCGACGGCAGCCAGACGCGCAGCTTCTGCTACGTCGACGACTTGATCCGCGGCATCGTCGCGCTCGCCGAGTCGGACATCCACGACCCGGTCAACATCGGCAACCCGAACGAGATGTCGCTGCTCGAGATGGCGAACCTGATCGTCGAGCTGACCGGCGCCCGTTCCGACATCCACTTCGAGCCGCTGCCGGTCGACGATCCGCAGGTGCGCCAGCCCGACATCACGCGTGCCGGAGACCTCTTGGGCTGGGCGCCCCAGGTCGAGCTGCGTGACGGCTTGCGCCAGACCATCGAGCACTACACCCAGGCCCTCGGCCAAGCGACGCCGAGCTAGCTCGCGCCGAGTAGCTCCGCCAGACGCGTGTGGCGGCGGAAGGCGTCGGCGCGCCGTGCCGCGCGAGCGATCGCCTCGCCCTGGCCGACCAGCACGCAGGCCTGTTTGGCGCGGGTGATCGCCGTGTAGAGCAGGTTGCGCGACAGCATCCCGCCGTAGGCGGAGTGGACCGGGATCACCACGACCGGCATCTCGCAGCCCTGCGAGCGGTGCACCGAGATCGCATAGGCGGGACGCAGCCAGCGCACGGCGCCGGGTGGGATCTCGACGCGGCGGCCGTCGTCAGCTTCGACGACCAGCCGCTCGTCGTCCTCGTCGGCGCCGGTGGCGATCGCGATCTGCCCGTTCATCAGTCCGGTCTCGTAGTCGTTGCGGGTCTGGATTAGCTTGTCGCCGACGCGAAAGTCGCCGTCGAGCAGCTCCGCTCCGTCTGGGTTGAGCGCGGCGCGCAGGCGCTCGTTGAGCGCGTCGATGCCGAGCGCACCGCGATACATCGGCGACAGGACCTGGACCTCGCGGATCGGGTCGACGCCGTAGTGGGTCGCGAGCCTGCCGGTCGCCAGCTCGACGACCGTGTCGGCGGCCGCCATGTCGGCGTTGCGCCGCATCACGAAGAAGTCGTGCTCCTGGTCGGCCTCAGGCTTGGTCGGAGGCGGATCGCCGTGACGGACGGCGTGGGCGGCACTGACGATCATCGACCGCGCCGACTGGCGGAAGACGTGGGTCAGGCGGGTGACCGGGACGGCGCCAGACTCGATCAGGTCGGCAAACGGCTTGCCGGCACCGATCGGCGGCAGCTGATCGGCGTCGCCGACCATCACGACAGCTGTGTCCTCGGCGACCGCGTCGAACAGCATGCGCGCGACGTCGAGGCTGAGCATGCTCGACTCGTCGACGACCAGCAGGTCGCACTCGATCGGGAAGCTCGGTCCGCGTAGCGGACCCTCCTGGGGGATCCACTCGAGCAGGCGGTGGATCGTCGTCGCCGGGTGGTCGGTCGCCTCCTCCAGGCGCCGCGCCGCACGTCCGGTCGGGGCACACAGCGCGAGCGCTAGGTCGGCGCGGTCCGCGAGCTTGGCGATCGTCCGCACCAGCGTCGTCTTTCCCGTGCCCGGTCCACCTGTGACGACCGAGAGGCGACGCGTGAATGCCGCCTCGACGGCGGCGTGCTGCTCGGGGGTGGCGCCGCTGTCAGAGCCGCCGCCGGCGGCCTGGGCCGTGGCTAGCCGGTCGACTGCGTTGCTGAGCCAGTCAGGTGCTGGCGTCTCGGCCACCCCGGCGAGCCCCGCGAAGTCGTCGGCGAGCGCGGCCTCGGCCTCCCACGTCGCCGGCAGCGCCGCACGGTCGCCTTCCACGGCCAGCGCGTGGGTCGCGCCGAGATCGCCGATCAGCCCGTCCGGCAGCGGGCCGACTAGCTCGGCGGCGCCGCGACGGAGCTCGTCGAGCGGTAGGTAGGTGTGACCGGCGCGCCGCTCGGCGGTCTGCAGCACGTGGATCAGCGCCGCGCGGTAACGCGCCGGAGAGTCGTCGGCGACGCCGTGGGCACGGGCGATCGCATCGGCGGTCTCGAAGCCGATGCCGTGCTCCTCGGTCAGCCGGTAGGGGTCGCTGCGCACGATCCCGACTGCGCTCGGACCGTGGCGCTCGTGCAGCGGGGCGGCTAGCCAGCCGGCGCCGTGCGGGGCGAGCAGGACGTAGAGGTCGCGCAGTGCACGCCGCTCGCGCCAGGACTCGGCGGCTGCGGCAGCCGCGCTCGCGCTCATCCGCGGCAGCGCGCTGAAGGCAGCGTCGGGATCGGCGTCGATCTGCTCGAGCACCGTCAGCCCGTAGCGGTCGACCAGCTGCTTCGCCCGCCGCTGGCCGATCCGGCTGATCGTCGTCAGGTACTTGAGCGCGCCGGCCGTGTCGTCGGGATCGAGCTCATAGGCGGCCTCGGCCTGGACCTGCAGCCCGTAGCGGTCGTGTTCGGCCCAGTGGCCGACGACACGTGCGCGGTCGCCCTCGGAGAGGTGGGCCACCGGTCCCGCGACCGTGACGTCGTCGCCGTCAGGTGCCTCGACCGACAACACCGCGAAGCCGCCGTCAGGTGCCGCCCAGCGGACGTGACGGACACGGATCTCCGCGTCGAATCCGTCCTCGAGCAGATTGGGCATACTCGAATGGTGATGAGTTCCCCGGAGGCGAAGAACCTCGAAGCGATCTCGAAGGCGATCGACCGGCACGAGCTCGCCTGCGAGTACCCGACGCTGGCGATCCTGATGAACCCGTTCGCGGTCGAGCGGCTCGGCTGGGACGAGATCCGCGGCGTTCCCGTCCGTCCGGACGAGAAGATCGGCACTGGGCGCTTCGAGATCCTCTGCGCCGGCGACGGGGAGGAGCCTGAGCTCGAGGAGTCGGTCGAGGCGGTCGCCGAACAAGACCGGCCGCTAGTCGTTCCAGTGGGTAGCCCCAACTAGCCTCGCTCCCGGCTAGTCTCCCGGCTCGTGGCGAAGCGGCGAGTCAACCCTCCCATCGAGCTGCTGCACGAAAAGCGGCACAAGATCTTCGCCGTGATGATGATCGGGTGGGCGATGAGCCTGCTCGATGTTTCGATCGTCAACGTGGCGGTCCCCGAGCTGCAGCGCGAGCTCGACACCGACGTCAACTCGATCACCTGGGTAGTCAACGCCTACAACCTGGCGTTCGCGGCGCTGCTGATTGCCTCGGGCAAGCTCGCCGACCAGTTCGGGCGGCGGCTCTTCTTCATCATCGGCATGGCGGTCTTCACGGTCGGATCGCTCTGCTGCGCGATCTCGCCGTCCGCCGACGTGCTGATCGCCTCGCGGGTGCTCCAGGGCGCCGGCGCGGGCATCCTGGCGCCGCTCGGCTTCGCGATCACCGCCGCCGCCTTCCCGATCCAGGAGCGCGGCAAGGCGCTCGCGACGATCGCCGTCGTCGCGCTGGTCGCGTCGGCCTCCGGCCCGGCGATCGGCGGTGCGATCGTCGAGTTCTTCAGCTGGGAGTGGATCTTCATCATCAACATCCCGCTCGGCATCCTCGGGATCGTGCTGGCGCGCCGGATCTGGCCCGAGACCTACGACCTCGACGCCGACCCGCGGATCGACTTCCTCGGCATGACGCTGCTCGCGCTGGCGGTCTTCTGCCTGACCTTCGGCCTCGCCGACGCCAACCACCGCGGCTGGACCGACGGCCTGACGCTGTTCCTGCTGCAGTCGTCGATCCTGCTCGGAATCGGATTCGTGCTGTCGCAGCGGCGTGACGGCGCGATGATCACGCGCAGCCTGCAGACCAACAAGCAGTTCGTCGGGGCGAACATCGCGATGCTGCTGTTCGCGGCGGGCGGACTCGGCGCGATGCTGCTGATCTCATTGACCTTCGTCAACCTCTGGGGCTTCACGATCTTCGAGTCGGCGCTGGCGTTGCTGCCGATTCCGATCACCGGCATCCTGGTCTGGCCGCGGGTCGCCAAGGCGGCCGACAGCGCGCCGCCGCGCGAGCTGGCCGCCCCGGCGCTGCTGCTGATGGCGGTCGGCCTGCTCTGGTTCTCCTTCACGCCGTCGCTGTGGGAGGGCTGGGTCGACTATCTGACCGTCTTGCCCGGCCTGGTCCTGATCGGCATCGGCATGGGAACTGGCTTCCCGACGATCAACGTTGGCGCGATGGGCGCCGTCCAGGGTCAGGAGCTCGGCCTCGCGTCGGGCATCCTCAACACCTCGCGCCAGCTCGGCGTGGCGATCGGCGTCGCGCTGCTGGTCGCGACCTTCTCGCAGACGCTGCACTGGCACACCGACTCGGCGGTCGACGACGTCGCCGACATCGCTCAGGAGTACCAGGTCCCGCCGGCGATCTTCGGCGGCTTGATGCACCAGGACATGGCGGTCTTCGCCGGCGGCGCGAGCGACCGCGTCGATCCCGCCGCCGGCTTCGACACGCAGGTCTTCCGCCGTACCGCGGGCGCCGCGCGCAACTCGTTCGGTTGGGCCTTCCGCATGGCGATGTTGCTGGTCCTGCTTGCGATTCCGTTCAGCTTGACGATGCTGCGCTCGCCCGCCCAGGCGCGCGCCGCCGCGATGGCGGCGATGCAGGCCGCTCAGCAGCAGCCCGCCGAACCTCGTGCCGGGCCGGAGCAGTCCGCCCGTCGCGGTCCTGCGGGACCCCAGCCAGCGGGCTAGGGTTCTCGCAGCACCGGGGGGCCGCTTTCGCATCGCGTCAAGACCCTCACGAGGAGGAACTGATGAAGCTGATCGGAGTTGGATTCGGCCGTAGCGGCACGATGTCGCTCAAGGGAGCGCTCGAGCAGCTGGGGGCAAACCCCTGCTTCCACATGATCGACCTGATCATGGGGGAGAACAAGGAGCGCGACCTGCCCTACTGGAAGAAGATCGCCGACGGCGAGCCCGTCGACTGGCACGAGGTCTTCGACGGCTGGGAGGCGACCGTCGACTGGCCGGCCGCGGCGCGCTGGCGCGAGATCGTCGATGCGTTTCCCGACGTTCCCGTGCTGCTCAACTATCGCGACTTCGACGGCTTCTACAAGAGCTGTCAGAACACGATCCTCGCTGTCAAGCAGGCGGCGATGGCCGGCGAGCTCCAGCAGGACGCCAACCGCGAGCCGCCGTCGCCGGTGCTCTGGGAGGTCATCGAGAAGCTGATCTGGCAGGGCGACTTCCAGGGCCGCTTCGAGGACAAGGAGTGGGTGCGGCAGATGTACTACGACCGCATCGAGACGATCAAGAACGAGGTCCCGTCGGACCGCCTGATCGTCTGGGAGCTCGGCAAGGACGGCTGGGGACCGCTCGCCGACGCGCTCGGCGTGCCCGCGCCCAACGAGCCGTTCCCGCACCTCCACGACACGAACGAGTTCCGCGCGGAGTTCGGTCTGGCGCCCGTCGGCGCTTAGTTATCGGGTAGCGGCGCGAGAGGCGAGCCTGGCAAGGAAGCAGGCCCCGTTGCGTGCCTCTGGCACGTGAGGGGCCGATGACGCCGCCAGGCGACGCCTATCGCGTCGCTAGATCCGGGATCGGGCCGAGGTTGGGCTCTATCCCGTGCGTCTCGTGGGCGCGGAAGTTGCTGAACAGGCGGTGGTCGGGACCGTGGTAGTCCGACGAGCCGGTCGCCAGCAGCCCGAGCTCTGAGCAACGCTCCGCAAGCAGCCGCACCTGGTCCTCGGTGTGGGTGACGTAGAAGACCTCGACGCCCTCGACGCCTTGAAGCGGTCGATCAGCGCGAGCACCTCGTCGTCGTCCTTGACGTCCCAGAACGGGTGCGCCCAGACGGCGATGCCGCCGGCGTCGTGGATCCAGCCGATCGCCTCGGCGACTGTCGGGTGCGAGCGCGCGACATAGCCGGGCGTGCCCTGGATCAGGTAGGCGGGGATGAACGACGAGACGTCGCCATGGCCCTCGTCGGCGAGCCGCTCGGCGTTCGCCGGGTGGGCGAGCACGCCGGCCGCGAGGTGGGGGCGGCCGACCGGCTTGCCGGCGGCGCGGCGGGCGTCGACCGGGCTCTGGTCGATCTCGAAGCCGAGCTCCTGGAGCCGCTCCGACATCGCGTCGGCGCGCCGCTCGCGGTCGCCGCGCGCGTCGAGCAGCCGCTCCTGGAGAACCGGGTCGCTCTGGTCGACGCCGTAGCCGAGCACGTGCATGTCCTCGTAGGGGCCGTCGACGGCCGAGATCTCGGTCGCTGTGACGATCGGCACACCGTGCTCGCGACCGGCGGCGAGCGCCTCGTCGACGCCGTCGACGGTGTCGTGGTCGGTCAGCGCCAGCAGCTCGACGCCGGCGGCCGCCGCGTTGGCGACCACCTCCGCGGTCGGCAGCTCGCCGTCGGAGTGGATGGAATGCGATTGGAGATCGAAAGTGGGAGCGGTCACGGGCGGCGACAATACATGCGGCGGTCGGACCACCCTCGGCCGCCGACCGCCGCTTCGCGCCTGCGCGACGGCTAGTCTGCGCCCTCGCATATGGCCCTCCAACCTCGATTGACTCGGCGGCGTGCGCTGCAGGCCGGCGGCGCCGGAGCGCTCGCGCTCGGCCTCGGTGCCTGCAACGACGAGCTCGAGCCGCAGATCAGCCACGCCGAGGACGCGCCGAACGTCGTGATGATCCTGACCGACAGCACGCGCCGGGACTTCGTCAGCGCCTACGCCGGTCACGACGAGCTGGCCGACACGCCGAACATCGACGCGCTCGCGAAGCAGTCGCTGCTGTTTGACCACGCGGTGCCAGAGGCGATGCCGACCGGCTGCGTCCGCCGCGCTCTGATCACCGGCATGCGTTCGTTCCCGTTCCGCAACTGGCAGGTGACGCCGAAGCTGCCCGCCGAGCCGGGCTGGAACGACATCTACCCGTACCAGCCGATGTTCACCGAGGTGATGTCGGAGGCGGGGATCGACACCGCCTATGTGACCGACAACCCGTTCCTCGTCGGCCCGCGCTTCACCAACTTCCGCCGCACGCTGAACATGGCGCGGCCGGACTACTCGCAGGCCTCCTACCGCGCCTTCAACCGGCCGTTCAAGCGGCCGGCGGCGCGCAGCCAGATCGAGCGCTACCTGTTCCCGAAGCTGACCGGTCGCCGCCCTCGATCGCGTCGGCGGCGTCCGGCGGCTCAGCCCCGCGGAGGTCCAGCGGCTGCGCGAGTACGTCGGCTGGAACAACCTCTACCGCCGCCGCGAGAGCGACTACTCGGCCGCGCGCGTGCTGCGCAGCGCCATGGACGTCCTCGACGAGCTCAAGGACAAGCAGCCGTTCTTCCTCGGCGTCGACGCCTTCGACCCGCACGAGTCGCTCGACCCACCGCGCGTCTACATGTCGAAGTACGCGCGGGTGATGGGCTCGGAGAAGCAGGGGATCATCCCGATCCAGCCCTGGGACACGCCCTACAGCCGTGTCTTCGACCTCGGCATCGACGAGGAGACGGTCGAGCGCGTGCGCCAGCTCTACGCCGCCGAGCTGACCTTCGTCGACCGCTGGATCGGCCGTCTGCTGAACAAGATGGACGATCTCGGGCTGATGGACAACACCGCGGTCATGTACTTCAGTGATCACGGCCTGACGCTCGGCGAGTACGGGCTGCTCGGCAAGCACGCCGCATACCCGAACTGGCCGATGTACCGGGTGCCGTACATGATCCGTGAGCCGGGCGGCAAGAAGCTCGCCGGCGAGAAGAGCCAGTACTTCGCCTCGACCCACGACGTCGCCTCGACGCTGCTCGGCTTCCAGGGCATCCGCGCTCCGGGCCTGATGGACGGCGAGGACCTATCGCGGTTGTTCGAGGGCAAGCAGCCCTATGAGGAGCGGCCCTACTTCACTGCCTGTTACGCCCGCTACCTGATCTGCGGCGACGGTCGCTGGGTGCTGATTGCACACAGCGAGAAGCGGCGGATCCGTCTCTTCGACACCCAGGCAGATCCGGAGGAGGTCGTCAACCTCGCCGACCAGAACCCGGAGATCGTCGAGCGGCTCTGGGCGGTGCTCGAGCAGGAGGCCGGGGGCACCCTGCCGCAGTTCGGCGACGAGGCGGTGATGGGCGGATGAGCAAGCGGCTGACGCGGCGCGGCCTGCTCGGCCGCGGCGGCGCGGTCGCGGGCAGCGCGGCACTCGGCGGGCTCGCCGCCGGCGCTCTGACGGCCACCGCCGCCCAGGCCCAGGACGACGAGGACAAGCCGAACGTCCTGTTGATCGTCGCGAGCGGCATTCGCGCCGACAGCGTCGGCGCCTTCGATGGCGCCTTCGACGACAACCAGGTTGCGAACACGCCGAACCTCGACGACCTCGCCGGCGACTCGCTGCGCTTCGAGCGCGCGGTGCCGGAGGCGATGCCGGCGGTGATCTCGCGCCGCGCGCTGGTCACCGGCAAGCGGTCGTTCCCGTATCGCGAGTGGCAGCGCCGCGACGGCTTCGCTCCTGTCCCCGGTTGGAACCCCGTCTATATCCGTCAGCCGCTGATCAAGGAGGCGCTCGAGAGCGAGGGCGTCGAGACGGTCTGGGTCACCGACAACCCGTTCTTCTCCGGGCCGCGCTATGACGACTGGGTCGAGCGGACGACCGAGGTCGATCCCGACGACTACCCGGCGCCGCCCGATCATGGCGAGACGACGCTCGGCCGCGAGCAGACCCAGCGCGAGGTCGAGCGCTATCTGGTCGGCAGCATCGAGCGCAGCGCGGAGGCGATGGATCGCGCGGTGACGGTTGGTGAGCGCCAGCTCGAGCGCCTCGACCGCAGCGGCAAGCAGTTCTTCCTCGCGGTGGACGCCTTCGATCCCGCCGAGGCGTTCTACGCGCCGCGCGCCTGGACGCGCAACCTCGAGGTCGACCCGAGTCTCGGCGCGCCGTTGAAGCGGCGCGATTGGATCGTCCCGGCCGACATCGGCGACGAGACGGTGAAGCTCGCTCGCGACGCCTACATGAAGGGGGTCGAGCAGGTCGACGGTGCGGTCGGGCGGCTGCTTGACAAGCTCGACGACCTCGGGCTCGCCGACAACACCGTCGTCTGGTTCGTCAGTGACGGCGGCACGATGCTCGGCGAGCACGGCTGGATCGGCCGCGGCGCGCCCGGGACCTACAAGCACGCCTACTTCGTGCCGTTCCTGCTGCGCGATCCGAAGGGCCGGCGCTCCGGGAACTTCAGCTACTACTACGCCTCGACTCACGACGTGGCGCCGACGCTGCTGTCGATGATGGGCATCGACCGTCCGGGCCGGATGGACGGCGAGGACCTGACCGCGCTGCTCGACGACGAGGATCCGCCGAAGCGGACGGCGTTCATGTGCGCATCGATCACCAAGATCGCCGTCGGCGACCCGCGCTGGCTGATGCTGATGGACATGGAGGGGGATGAGCGCGAGCTGCACGACTTCGACAACGAGGACTCCGACAACGAGGACGACGACGAGGAGAACGTGGTGCGCAAGCACCCGCCCGTGATCGCCGCGCTCGAGAAGGTGCCGCTCGCGGCGGCCCAGGGGACCTACCCGAACTTCGGTGACGACGGTCCGATCCGTCCCGACCCCGAGGACGACGACGCCGACGACGACGGCATCGAGGACTCCGACGAGACCAGCAGCCAGGAGGCCGGCGAGACCCGCGATGCCGACCGCGACGACCTCGACTTCGATCAGGTCGGCACCCAAGACCCGAACGCCACTGACATCCCGGATTCCGCCGCGCCGCCGTCCGATACGACGACCACGCCGGCGCCCGCTCCGAATCAGTAGTCACCGCGCTCGGCTGCGGGTTTCCACGTACTCCAATCCGCATTCAGACGCGATGCGGGCGGCAAAAACGTCGCCTACGCTGGGTGCAGATGGCCGCCTCGTTAGCTCAAATGACGCAATCTCGGCCAGCGGCCCGGTTGCGGGCCGACCATCCTCTTGCGGCAGAGAGCTCGCAGGTCTCCGACGGGGCGGTCATCGAGCGCCTGGCACGCATGCGGACCGCGTGTCAGGCGCTCGCCTTGGAGCTCGCCGGAACGCGTCGCGAGCTGAAGTCGGTCCAGACCGAACTCCGCCGCCTGAAGCGCCGCCACGGCGAGGACTGACCGCGAAGCGACGCCCGATGGAGGGGCGAGCGCAAACCCGCTTGGGTGCTAGTCTCGCTGCCTCCTGGCGGATGTAGCTCAGCTGGTAGAGCTCTCGGTTGTGGTCCGAGCGGTCGCGGGTTCGAGTCCCGTCATTCGCCCCTCATGAGCGACGCGATCGGTGAGGTGCTGTCGTTTGCGGTCGCGGCCGGGTTGAGCCCGATTCCGATCGTCGGCGTCGTGCTGATGTTGGGCTCGCCGCGGGGTCGGGTGAACGGGCTGGCGTTCGTCGTCGGCTGGGTCGGCCTGCTGGCGCCGATCGTGTGGGCCTCGTGGCTCACGGTGATCAGCGTGTTGTGGCTGGTGCGCGAAGGGGTCGGATTGACGCTCGCCCGGAAGGCGGCCGCCTGATGTGCATCGTGACAGAGTGCGGCTGCGCAAAGTCCAGCTCAGGCAGCGTCTGGGAGACGATTGGCGGCCTGATCATCGGGTTCGTCGTTGGCCTGGTCTGGCTGGTTCGGCGCGTCGTGGTCCCGCTTGTGCAGCATGTCGTGGCCCCGGTCGCCCTGGTCGCCGCGATGTTGGCCTGGCGTTGGCTGTCAGGTGCCCCGTTGACCGGCCGCACGCGGACCGCGACGTTCTGGCGCGGCTCGACCCCGCCGACCCGCCCGGTGCGCTGGTTCGTCCCGCGGATCAACTGGGCGTGCT
>CBFGZN010000064.1:0-11609 GCA_965653255.1 uncultured Solirubrobacterales bacterium
CGTGGCGCCGCTTCCGCAAGACGCTGCTCCACCCCGCCAACGACGCGCTCTACGAGGAGATCCGCGCCCACCGCGCCGACGCGAACGTCGCCGAGCGCGACGACATCCTGTCGATGCTGCTCTCCGCCCGCGACGAGGACGGCGATGGCCTAACCGACTCCGAGCTGCGCGACGAGCTGATGACGCTGCTGCTCGCCGGCCACGAGACGACCGCCACGGCGCTGTCCTGGACGCTCGAGCGGCTGATCCGCCATCCCGACGTGCTCGCCAGCGTGACCGAGGAGGCCCGTGCCGGCGACGGCGACGACTACCTCGATGCCGTCATCAAAGAGTCCCTGCGTCTCCGCCCCGTCGTCCCGGCCGTCGCCCGCTACCTGACCGAGCCGACCGAGCTCGGTGGCCGCGTCCTGCCGGCCGGCGTCCACATCACCCCCTCGATCTACCTCACCCACCGCAACCCGGCGATCTACCCCGAGCCCGAGCGCTTCCGCCCCGAGCGCTTCCTCGAGCGCCCCGCCGGCACCTACGAGTGGATCCCCTTCGGCGGCGGCACCCGCCGCTGCCTCGGCGCCACCTTCGCGCTGTTCGAGATGAAGATCGTCCTCGGCGAAGTGCTGCGGCGGTTCGACCTACAGACGATCAATGCCCCAGGCGAGCGGATCGCCCGACGCGCGATCACGTTCAGCCCGCGGCGGGGCGGGCAGATTCAAATCACCCGCGCTTCCTGACACATCCGAAGTCAGCGGACTAGCTTCTCGACTTGTATCGGTCCGTTGGCGCGTAGGGCGAGCGTGTTGTTGGTCACGGGTATCTGCTTGGTCTTGGTGGGAGCGTCGCGTTGGCTGACGATCGCCGATCTCGCCCAGTCTGGCGCGAGGCCGAGCATGACGAAGTCGGTTGGCGTTGCTCGAGGGTTGGTGTTTGGCTTGGTTACGGTGAGAGTCAGGCCATGTCGTCTGGTGGCGGTGGTCGTGTCGCAGGCGGTTGCGCCTGTGCTGGCTTGGGTGAGGCAGATGACGGCGTTTCCCTCGACGATCCAGACCGCGTCGCCGGTGGTGGTGCGGGTGAGTTGCGCGCGTTCGAACTGTAGGCCAAAGGTGGTGGTTCCGCCGAGGACTCTGGCGATCGCTTTCCTCGTCCGTTGAGGCATGCGCTCGGGTTGGGTGTGCAGGATCGCGAAGGGCATGGGGCGAGAAGGTCGGCCTTCCAGCTCTTCGAGGCCGCGTCGCACGAGTTGCGTTTGCAGGTCGTGCGGGGTCGCGGTCTGGCTTGTCGGCTCGTTCGCGGGCTTTGGCGGGTCGTCGTCCTGGACGATCGCCCAGACGATGGCGGCTATGGCTAGGCAGAGCGCCGCGGCGAAGGCGTACTTGGTCGAGGGCTTTCGCATGGGTTGGTTGGCGGTGGTAGGGGGACGGGCTGCGGAGGGCGGCGGTTGCCGCCCTCCGCGATGCCGTCCAGCTGTGCTCCTCTTGGGTTTAGAAGAACACTCCGACGGTGTCGGTTCCGTCGTTGTTCCAGTCGCCGGCCAACGGCCACGTCCCGGCGCCGCCTCCGTAGAGGAAGCTGAAATCGCCGATGCCCGTGCTGTTGGTGTTGCGCAGATACCACGTTCCCGAGCTGGGCACGTAGATGCTGATCGTGTCCGTCCCGTCGTTGTTCCAGTCGCCCACTACCGGCCAGGTTCCGACAGCGCCGCCGTAGGTGAAGTTCAGATCGCCTCCACCGGCGGTGTTGGTGTTGCGCAGATGCCACCAACCCGTGCTCGGAACATGGATGCCGATCGTGTCGACACCATCGTTGTTCCAATCACCCGCAACGGGGAACGTCGTAGTGCCCCCGCCGTAGATGAAGTTCAGATCGCCTCCACCAGCGGTGTTGCTGTTGCGCAAATGCCACCAACCCGAGGCCGGCACGTAGATGCCGATCGTGTCGATGCCGTCGTTGTTCCAGTCGCCGACGACCGGGAGCGTCCCCGCGCCGCCACCGTAGACGAACGTGACGTCCGCGCCACCAGCGGTGTTGCTGTTGCGCAGATGCCACGTCCCCGAACTCTGCACATAGATCCCCGGGGTATCGACTCCGTCGCCGTCCCAATCACCCTTGACGACCGGATGGCCGGGCGCACCATAAATGAAGCTGGTGTCCGCAACGCCCTGATCGTTGGTGTCGCGAAGCGACCAACGCGCCTCACCGGACGGAGGCGGCGGCGGGGGCGGAGGAGGCGGCGGCTCCGGCGAGCCGTGATTGTCCCAAACGGTTCCGTAGACGACCGCGGGATGGTTCGCCACGTTCGACCCGTTCGCGATGAAAGCCTGGCCCGAGTAGCCAGCGACATTGTCGCTATAGATGCCCTGGTTGGCTCCGCCAGAGCACTCGTAAGGGCCGCTGACGACCCCAACGCACACCCGCTCTTGCATGCTGTTGCCATAGACCGCCTCGAGATTGCGGGAAACCGAGTCGGAGCAGATCGATCCGGCTCCGAGGAAGGGCGACTGCAGCGTCGTGCCCCAACAGAACTGATGCTGGCCAGCCTGGGCGACGTTGCTTGCGCCCAACAGGGCGAAGAACGCCAGCGTGAGCGCGGCCAGCGCTATGGCTGGCAACGCCCATCGGCGATCCAATCGTGTTTGGCTCATCGTTGCTCCTCGTAGTCGCAGGGGAATTGGTAAGACCAATCGATCCTCCCAGCCAACGACCCCACCCGACCCTGACAATCTGCCTAATCCAGAGGCCCCGGATTAGGCAATTTGTCGCCTGCGGTTCTGGGGTCGGCTCGTCAGAGCTCGGCTAGGCGCAGCGCGATCTCGAGCTCTGCCGAGCAAGAGCCGAGCGGTCGTTCCAGCCGTTCTTCGATCGCGCGCAGACGGTTGCTGACCGTCTGACGGGTGACGCCAAGCGCCGCCGCGGTCGACGACACATGGCGGTCAGCGGCGAAGTAGGCGCTCAGCGTGTCGAGCAACACCATGGTGCAGCCGCCGTCTTCGGCCAGCGGGGCGAGGAAGGTGTGTTGCAGCGACTCGCGCAGCAGATCGTCGTGCAGCGCGGTGGCGAGCAGCGCGACGTCGCCGTAGCGGACGATCTGGCCCGGGGAGCGGCGAGCGAGCGGCAGCGCGGCGGCGGCCTGACGGTGGGTGAAGCGCCATCCCAGCAGGCCGTGGCACGACTCGCCGAGCGCGACCGCGTCCTCGCCGCTCCAAGCCGCCTCGGCGTTCCGGATCACGCCCCATGGGTCGCGTTCGTCGCGGGCGCCCAGCCACGCCCAGGTCACGCCTTCCACGTCTGGCAGCAGCAGCAAGCAGCAGTCGAGCGCGTCGGCTAGGTCACGCAGGGGACCGTCGGCGTCTGGTGAGGTGGCGATCGCTGCGATGTGCCAGGCGTCGAGGTCGTAGTTGAGGTCGGGTACCTCGAACAGCTCGCCGACCAACAACCGGCGGACGCTCTCGATGCGCCGATCGCGTTGCGAACGCGCCCTGGCGCACAGCTCGTCGCGATAGGCGTCGGCTGCCGCTTCTGTGACCTGGTCGAAGACCGCGGCCTGCGAGCGCGTCAGCCAACGCTGGTCCTCGCTCCCGACCCCGGCGCGTTGGGCCTCTCGCATCACCAGCTCCGACAACAACGAATAGCCGGCTACATAACGTCGCACGACCGTGTCGAGCTCAACGCCGCTACGAGCGGCATGGCGCGCCTGGGCCAGCAACTCGACCGGCACCTCCCGCCGGCCGGGCTCACCGTCCTCTATGCAGTCAAGCGCGTAGGCGACCGCGACCGACACCGCGCCACGCAACCCCTCCGCATAACTGGGATCGCGAACATCGACCGGGTCCGACACCGCACACACCCTGGCGAAAACGGTCCGCTCGAACTCAGACCGCCGCGCGGTCAGCCGCGCCACAAGCTCGCTGACCAAGAGCGACACCGCCTCAGCCCGGACAGCCCACCCGACGCCAACCGACCCGCACCCGCCCCCCTTTAGCGGCCCCGGCCGGCCGCCGCGCGCCTGACCTGGCGCTTGGCAGCCCTCGTCTGCTTCTTGGTGCACGGCGTCTTCATCCGAACATCGCGATCATGACGACGGCCGTTATGACCGTCCATGTCAGCCTCCGCGACATGACGGCCAGCACACAAGTTGATCTTTGCTCTGCGGGTACGGGTGACGGCGATGATCCCCGTCTTGCCGCCCTTGATGTTGAGGTTGAACCGGCTGATCGGCGCGTCTGGAACCTGGTCGAACGTGTTGACCAGCTTGCCCGAGTTCGTCGTGTCGGACTCGCCACGGAGATTGGCCCGCGCACGACCGACGATCGACCCCGCCGGACAATGATTCTCGAGATCGGGCTTGGTGCCGTCCTCGAACTCACACAACGCCTGCGCATTGTTCGGATCCAACGCAAGGCTCTTCGGCAACCGCACCACAGCCTTCTCAATCCCAGCCTCCGAAACACCCTGCTGGGTGACCTGGGCGCGGATACCGGGATGGGTGCCCGTGGTGACCTGGCGACGGCCGGTCAAAGTGAGGGCGAGCTTCGGCTCGAACGGCAGCGCCGAGCAGCTCGACATCTGGAACGGGTCGGTGAGATTGGCTGTGGCTCCCTCTGTCGAGGTGAGGTCCGCGCCGACTTGCTTGGGGTCGCAGTCAGAGGGGTTGAGCATGAACCCGGACCGGTTGACCAACACGTTGACCTCTCGCACCCGCAGCGGGATGCCGTGATGGATGATCGGGAACGGATCCGAGATCGCGGTGACCTGAGCCGTCGCGCGGTCGACGTGGATCGCCTGGCGGACGACGATCGGCGACAGCTCCATGTCGCCGCGGAACGGGCCGGCGACCGGACGGACCTTGACCGCCAACCCGTACTCGCCGCCCTTGTAGCCCTCGGTGAGGAACAGCTCACCCTTCTGCTCCAACACGAACGGGTCGCCGGCGCCTGCCTTGGCGTCGACGATGCCGATCTTCGACGCGTCGGGACAGTCGCCGGCGCCGGCCTGGGCGTTGGAGCAGAGAGGCACGTCCTTCACAGAGGCCAGGAGCCCCTTTGGCAACGTGGCGGTGAGGCCACGCAGCCACTGCTCGCCGTCCTGGCGGGAGAACTTGAAGCTGAACGTTCCGCCGGCTCCGCGGGCTTGGCCGTCGGTGCTGCCGGAGTCGAAGTCCGGCGCGAACCGCTCTGCGCAATCGCCGGCGATGTCGACGTCAGTGGTCTGATCGACGTCACCGGTGCCGCTCCATGGCGTCAGTGTCGTCTCGGTCGTCTTCTCGCCGCAGTCCTGGGGTGTGGCGAGCACACCACGATCACCGGCACGGAGCTTGACCTTCAGCGTGTCGAACGGCAGCCGCGGGTTGTTGTCGAAGGTCGCCGTCAGCTGGCCGGTCTGGGGGTCGGCGACCGTCGAGCCGGGCAGCTTGACGAGGATCCCGCGGTCGTCGTTGCGCACCACGATGAACAGCCGGAGCATCTCGCCGGAGGCCGGGTCGGTCGACTTCGGCGTCGCGAGGTACATCTCTCCCAGCAGCTCCCGGTCGAGCAATGGCGAGACGACCTCTACGATCCCGAGCTTCGAAGCGTCCGGGCAAGCGGGCTCGTCGCTGTTGCCGATGCCGATCTGAGCGTCGGAGCAGCCCTGCAAGCCGGACGCGGCCGACGGGTTGACCGTTAGGCCCTGCGGCAGCTTGACGACGGTCTTCTTCAGATGCGAGGTGGCGATCCCGTCAGGGTCGAGCAGACCGTCCTGAGGGACCTCGAGGTCGACGTCGAGACCCGACGCCGCATCCGGTGCGGTCGTCGTCGGGGCGATCGTCACCGACGGCTCGAACGGCACCTGATCGCAGCCCGTGACCTCGGGCGCTACCGCGGTCGCTGTCTTCCAATCCGGATCGCTGAGATCCGGCAAGCCGGCCGAGTCCTTAGCACCTGGGTTCTGGTAGGAGGCGACATCGATCGACGTCACCGGCGGACCGCCGTCGCAACGCGTCGGATTGGTCATGAACGGCACCTTCAAGGCGCCTGGGTCACCCGGCGCCTTGCAACTCAGCGCCGCAGGCTGATAGGTGGCTGGCACGACGTTCACCCCGTAGGAGCAGAACTGGAAGTACTCCACCCCGAACAGGACCGGCGACTGCGGCGGCAACGGCGCCAACGCCGTGATCCCAAAATCACCAGGCCGCAGCTTCGGACGCAGAACGACCGTCACCGGCGAGATCGAGCCCGGACGAAACGCGAACTCCGCCGGATACCCCTTCTCCGGGA
Source organism: uncultured Solirubrobacterales bacterium (assembly GCA_965653255.1). Taxonomy (GTDB): domain Bacteria; phylum Actinomycetota; class Thermoleophilia; order Solirubrobacterales; family Thermoleophilaceae; genus JAAYBF01. The sequence goes on from CBFGZN010000064.1 coordinate 6,246, forward strand.
TCACCTTGTAGACCCCTGCCAGCTGATCGACGCCGCGGAAACCAGCAAGCTTCGCCCACACGCGACCGACCGCGAACCGTGCCGGACAGGTTCCCAACGTCACCTGCTCGACCAGACAGCCACCCGGCATGGCGGACGGGTTGGCAACGAAACCGAGCGGCAGGTTCACGGCCGCGTCGCGAACCTCCTCGGTCGGGCGATTCCTGCCGAACCCGCCACCGCCGGGAGCATCCGGGTCGAGGTAGGGCTGGACGGTGTGGGTGTTGAAGTCAAATGCCGTGTTGGCGCTGAACGGATGGCCGCCGGCCTGGGTGTAGTCGTCCCCAAGCGCGTCGTTGGCAGTCGCGACGAAGTTGCTCAGCCCGAACGTCAGCCGCGGGCCGAGGGTGAAGCTGTCCCCGACGAGAGAATGCAACGGTGTGCCACCGCCGAACGCGGTGAACGTCGCGTTGACGATGTCAGGGGCGGTGTCGGGATCGAGATAGACCCCCACCGTGAGCGTGGGAAAATTCGCACCAGAGGCGACCGCGGTCGGGTTGGAGCAGACACGAGCTCCGACTACACACGTCCAGCCAGTACCTGACCCGTCGACGAGCATCGTCCCGTCCGGCAGGTCGATCAGGACGCTGGTCGGCCCGGATGTCGCGGCGTCCTCGGAGTTGGTAACCGTGACGGTGTAGGTGGCGTACTCATCACCGCGGTTGATCGTCGCGGGAGCGTGCGAGACGTCCATACCGAACCCGGCGGCCTGCGCCGACGAGGCGAACGCCGCCGCGGCGATCAACAGCGCTACGCATGTCACCGTGAGCACCCGTGCTCTTGACACCAGCATCGCGACTGCCGCAAACCCCGTTGCGCTACCCATGCTCACAACCTCACCTCTAGTAATCGAGTTGTCGAAGTCGTTAGAGCGCCTCATGACGAGACTCCCGGCAGACGCACGGTCATAGATCGCGCTCGCGCACCGGCAGAGCGCACCTGGATCGTCAGCTTCATGCCACGACCAGCGGCGAGCTGGCGCCGCGCCGGCCGATCGAGGCGCAGCCGCACCGTCACCCGCCCACCGCCGTCCATCAGGACCGACCCACGAGCGACCTGGCGGACCCGTTTACCGACCCGGCCCCTCGCGACGACGCGAACCTCGCCCGCGCCGCTCGCGCGGACCGAGACCGCGAGCCTGCCCGTCCGGGCCGCCCTGCGACGCTGCGACGAAGAAAGCGCACCCAACGAGAGCGCCTTGCGCTCACCGGAGTCCGCGTTCCCACCACCCGACACGGTCCGCGACGGCGAACCCGCGACCGGCAACGCGGCCGGCCCAAGGCAAGAGCCCGACAACGCCCCACACGAGGCCGGAGGCGCGACCAGCGGACTGCCCCCGTCGACACGCGCAGCGTAGAAGTCGTAGCCACCGTTGTTGGTATCTCGTGCGACGAGCGTCGCACGAGTCTGGAAGAAGATACTGTTCCCATCAGCGCTGATCGCGGGACCACCGACACCGTTCTGGAAGTCGGTTCCGCCCGCTCCGACGACGCCGCGATCACCGGTCGCGCCCGAGACCAACGTCAAGGCTCCGTCGCGCCACAGATAGACATCGGTGACGACGTTGGTGTCCTCCGCGGCCAATGGCTCGCGTGAGGTGAACACGATCGCCGAGCCGTCCTCGCTGGCGATCCGTCGCTCCTGCACGCTGTCGGCGTTGGCGACGTTGATCTGCTGTCCGTAGATCGCGACCGGGATCGCCTGGTCGCCGCTACATGACAGGCAAGCTAGCTGCCCGGTCTGGTCGTCGTAGCGGTACAGGTCGTCGACGAAGTCCTGATCCTCGGCTAGCAACCGGGCTACCGATACGAACACCAGGAAGCGACCATCGCCGTCCACACGGCTACCGTCCAGGTCGGTGTCATAGAACGGCAGCGCGTACACCGGCCGGCCCTTGTCAGCGGACCCGCTGACCTTGCTCCAGAGGTCGGAGTCGGGATCGCCGAACTGTAAAGACCCGATGAACCCGATCCGGCCGTTGGGATGCGCGGCGTCGCGCTCGAACACATAGAGGTTGTTGAACCCCGCCAGTGCTTGCGGTGTCAGTTGCCCAGTTGCGGCGAAGTACACCCGCGAGCCATCCATCGAAACATCCGAGACGCCGAGGACACCGGCACCCGATCCGATAGTTGGGTGGCCGGTGGTCACCTGACCGGCCGAGACCTGCACCAAGTTCGGCTCACCAGCCGGGGGTGAGGAGTCATAGAGGTAGAGGTCGTTGGTCGTATCGGTATCGGAGTTGGTCAACTGCCGCGGGCTGGTGAAGAACACCTTCGACCCATCGGCAGACGCCGCCCAATAGAAATCATCGCCACCGACAGTGCTGCACGCACCACCCGGATCGGACGCCGTCCGGGTGCACTGCGACGCCGACACAGCCACCGTCGTCGAGTCGACACGCTTGAAGATCCGCACACCGGCACCGGTGTCACAGCTCCCCGCGGCCGACGCCCCCGCACGAGCGCTGAAATACACCACCGACCCATCAGACGACACCGCCCTGGTCATTGAACGCCCGGCGTTGACGTCTCCCTCCGAGCCAAGCCGCGCGCCGCAAGCACCACCGATCACCGCATCGTTGACGCCGCGATTGACGATGCTCAACGATGGGCTCGCGGTACCGGCACCAGCAACCTCATACAGATTCGAGTACCTGGGGCCGTCTGCGCGAACGAGCGGCTCCTCTGGGAAAAGGGTGGAACCAGCGGTAGCAGAGTCGTTGCTGGCCTCGAACACGAACGTCGAGAGGTCCGCCGAGCCGCCGCGCATCTCGTACGTCCCGAGCGGGCCGACGAAGTCGAGCGGGGCGATCTTCGGCGATGCGGGGGTCAGGCTTCCGTCGAGGTTGCGGAAGACCCACTGCGCCTCGCCGCGTACCTGCTCCGCAACCGACTGCCCCGTCCACAGCCGCTTGGTGAGCTGCGAGTCGCCCGCACCCCTGAGACCTGTGGAGTGGGCGGGGTCGGGGCCCATCGGCGTCGTCGTCCAGCCTGTCGGGCCGCGCTGTGCGATGTTGGGGTTGGTGATGTAGGGCGAGCTCTGCTGGTCGCCGAACGCCGGCGCTATGAACATCGCCCGGTTGCCGTCATCAGAGATCGTCAACCGTCCAGGGATCAACCCGACACCGTAGCCGTCGCCGTCGCTGACCAGCTCGTAGAAGCGGTCGCCGGCCTGTGGCGCGGCGACGATCCGGTCGTCACCGATGGTCGTGCCTTCCACATTGGTCGCGACGAGCCGGTAGTGGTAGGGCGTCGACGGATCGAGTTCGAAAGCCGACGCGAGCGCCTCGACCGACGCGCTGCCATGCCCGGCCTCCACCGGGGCCGCCGGCACGCTCGCCGCCGTCTGATAGCCGGTCGCGTCGAAGTCCGCCTGGCTGACGTACTCGAAGCGGTACGTCGTCCGAACGCCTTGCGGATTGACATCGCCGTTGAACGTCAGGCTCGGACCGCTGGCCGGCGGTCCGCTCCATACCGCCGTGCCGGTGACCGCGACCGGCGGCGCCACATGAGTGGTGAACGATCCCGCCGCCGACGTCACGACTGTGCCCTTGTACGGAGTCGACGCCACCAACCGGTACTGATACGTCGTGTCCAGAGCGAGGTCGGTGATCTTGCGCGACACCTCACATGTCGCGGGATTGCCAACCGGACAACCGGCTGGATCGCCGGCACCGGACCCGTTGCCAATGTTCACATCGGTCTCCGGCGCCTTGACCCAATCGACCCCGTTGTCGGAATACTCGAAGTGATACGAAGTGCTCAACGGGATCGCCGCTGGCGTGACGGTGGCCTTCAACGTCGCCGATGTAGCAGCAACATCACTGACCGACACCGTCGCGGTCAACCCCGTGATCTCATCGACTCGAAAGACCCGCGGACGCGTGATGTTGCCGTTTCTGGTGACGGCATAGAGCGGCGGACCGGTAGGACTGGCGGCCAGACCCTGCACGTCCTCGATGAAGAACCCACCGACCTGCCCAGTGTTGGCGAGCATCGTCTCGACGATCGCGCCGGTACCGGAGTTCGCGGTCGGGTCGACCTTGACCAGTCGAGTCTGCGACCTCTCGATAGTTGTGCCATTTGCCTCGATGACCACCGGCGGGGTTCCCGTCCCGAGCGGGAAGCGCTTGACGACATAGACGTTGCCGGTGGCGTCCACGGCAATATCGCTCGGGAAATCGAGAAGGGCTCCTAGGCCGCTGCCGATGGTCCCGCTGAGCTCGGCTGCGTCGAAAGTACCTTGTGGGGTGACGGTATTCGAGGGTAGGGTGAACTTTTGGACGCGGAAGCCGCTGGTGGCGACGGGAGGGATCGCGCCGTTGTTGGTGCCACTCGCCTCGACGGTGTAGACGTTGCCCGCCGGGTCCTCTGCGATCCTCGTCGGCGTGCCGGACGCGAACTGGCCGGCACCGAAGCCATCGGCGCCAACCTTGCAGATGTCGAAGGCCTGCGCGTTGCAAACCTCGAACGCGGTACCGGTGTTTCCAGGTCCGGCGGCGGTGACGTCCCAGCCGAACGCGCGAACGAACGCGCCACCACGGGTGTACTCCTGAACACGGTTGTTGCCCGCGTCGGTGACCAAAACATTCCCGGCGTTCGGCGCGCCGGCAGGCGCGACCGCCGGGAAGCCCTGTGCGGTCAACGCCCCAGCGGTCGCGCCAGCGACACCCGCCTTGCAAGTCGCCGCGGCGGTGCAGACCTCAAAGCCCGACGAGCCGGTCTGGGTGCTGGTCACGGTCGCGCTGGCAGCGCCGCCGGACAGCGGCGTCGTGCCATTGGCGGTGGCGATCAGCGGCTGCGGCGCGTTGCCGCGCGCGCCGGTGAACGCGACCGAGTACGGCATCGCGGCGCCGGTGACCGTCACGTTGCCCGCGCCGATCGAGCTGAGGCCCTCGAGCGCTGCCTGGACCTGCCCGGCGGTCGCGTCGAAGGCGACGTCGCCAGTCGTCTGGCCCTGAAAGGACAGCCGATACTGGCCCGCGGTCGCGTCGACGGCCAGCGACTGGATCGCCGGCTGGGCCGGCGCGTTCTCCCCGCCGGCACCGAACACGACGTCCTGGCCGAAAGCGCGGATGAACGTGCCGTCAGCGGTGAACACCTGGACGCGGTTGAAGCCAGCGTCGCTGACATAGACATTGCCCGTCGCCTGATCGACCGCGATTCCGGCGGGGCTCGATCCGCTGGATTCGATGTCGCGCTTCACGCTCCTGCCGGAATGGATTCCGGATCTGCGCCGCATGCGGTTGACCATGGGGCCCTGTTTCGCAACGCGTAACTATCAGGTCGTCGCAAGCGATGACCTGATCACTTGGCAACCCGCGAT
>CBFGZN010000065.1:0-11538 GCA_965653255.1 uncultured Solirubrobacterales bacterium
GAGCACTCCTCCGGCCGCATCGAGCGCTTCCTGCAGGCCTGCGCCGAGGGCAACATCCGCGTCGCGAACTGCACGACGCCGGCCCAGTACTTCCACCTGCTGCGCCGCCAGGCGCTGGTCTCGAAGCCGCGGCCGCTGGTCGTGATGACGCCGAAGAGCCTGCTGCGCCTGCCGGCCGCCACCTCGACGTTCGACGAGCTCGCCAACGGCGAGTTCCAGCGCGTGATCGACGACCCGCTGTTCGCCGCCGACGCCGCCGGCAACGGCTCGCCGGCAAAGGACCGCGACGGGGTCACCAAGCTGGTGCTCTGCTCGGGCAAGGTCTACTACGACATCGTCGGCAACGAGGAACGCGAGTCGGCCGACCACATCGCCGTCGCGCGCGTCGAGATGCTCTACCCGTTCCCCGAGCAGCAGCTCAAGGAGCTGATGGCGAGCTACCCGAACCTCGAGCGCGTCGTCTGGGTCCAGGAGGAGCCGCGCAACATGGGCCCGCGCGCCTTCATGCGCCGCCGGATGGCCGGCATCCTGCCCGAGGACCTCCACTACTACTACGTCGGCCGCCAGCTGCGAGCGGCGCAGAGCGAGGGCTACACCGCCGCCCACCGCAAGGAGCAGGCGCGGATCGTCCGCGTCGCGCTCGACCTCGAGGACGACGTCCTCAAGCCGGACCTCTCCGCAGAGCGCCCGAAGCTCTAGCGCGAGCTCAGCGCTTGTCGGCCTGGCCGCGGGCGATGTCGGCGGAGATGTCGTGCGCGCCGAGCCGGCGCTGAAGGGCCGCCGTCGCCGCGGGCGCCACGCCGGCGAACGCGGTGCCGACACGTATCCCGAGCGGCGCGACGTCGATCTCCAGCTTGCCCGCCTCGATGCCCTTGACGACCGCCTGCGCGACCTGGTCGGGCGTGCGCGTCCCGACGTAGCTCGGGAGCTTGGTCGAGCCGCTGTCGTGGAACATCCCGGCGTCGCGGATGAAGCCCGGGAAGACTGTGCTGACACCGACGCCGGCCGCCTGCAGGTCCTCGCTCAGGCCCTGGGCGAAGCCGCGCAAGCCGAACTTCGTCGCCGAGTAGAGCGAGCCGCCCGGGCTGGCCGCCTTGCCGGCGATCGACGAGACGAAGACGAGGTGGCCGTAGCCGCGCTCGGCCATCGCCGGCGCGAGGTCGCGCGCGAGCATGATCGGGGCGCGCAGGTTGACGTCGAGCGCGCGGTCGATGTGGCCCGGCTCGAAGCCGATCAGCTCGCCGCTCGCCGGCAGGGCGGCGTTCGCGACGAGCACGTCGACCTCTCTGACTCGCGCCGGTAGCGCCGCGACCTGCTCGCGGTCGGCCAGATCGGCGACGAACACCTCAACTCGTGCGCCCAGCTCGCCAGCCAGCCGCTCGAGCACGTCCGCTTGACGTCCGCTGATCAGAACCGTCGCGCCGCGCCCGTGCAGTTGCCTCGCGATCGCGATCCCGATCCCACCGGTCGCGCCGGTGATCAGCGCTCTGGAGCCTGCAAGGTCCACCGCGCGGAGATTACCCCGCGCGGTCGCGGTCGTCGGGACTAGGCCGGTGCCGGGACCACGACGACCGGGCGCCTGCTGTGGTGCAGAACCCCGTTGGCGACGCTGCCGACCAGCGCGGACTTGATCGCCGACAGCCCGCGCGAGCCGACGACGATCGCCTCGGCATCCTGCTCGTCGGCCGCGTCGACGATCGTCGCCCAGACCCGACCGGCGCAGAGCACCGCCGCACCGCTCGCGTCGAGGCCGGCATCCTGTGCGACGGCCGCGCCCTCGCTCGCCTTCAGCGCCGCCTGCCGCTCGGACTCCTTGTCGAGCTCCTGGTAGGCGCTATGGGCGACCGACGCGGGAATCGCAATCGCCGCCGCGGGCGCCGCCGAGGCGACCGACTGCCATACCGACACCACGACGGCCCGGCGAGCCGGGAACAGCCTGCCTGCTGACTCGATCGCAGCCTTGGCGCCGTCGGATCCGTCGTAGGCGATCAGGATCGGTCTGCTCGCGTCCACCGTCGGTAACTCTACGACGAGCTGGCGTCCCGGCACCGTCTAGGCTCACAGCATGGATCGATTCTCGGTCGTGATCGTGGGGGGCGGCGTGGCTGCGATCGAGGGGCTGCTACGGCTGCGGCGGCTCGCCGGCGACGCAGTGAAGATCACCCTGCTGGCACCGAACGAGGAGTTCGCCTTCCGGGCACTCAGCGTCAAGGAGCCGTTCGCGCTCGGTGCCGCCGAGCGCCATCCGATCCATCAGATCGTCCGCCACGCCGACGCCGAGTGGATGCGCGACACGCTGGCGTGGGTCGATCCCGATGGCCAGGTCATCCACACCGGTGCGGGAGCCGAGCTGCCCTATGACGCGCTGCTGATCGCCGTCGGTGCCCGCCCGGCGCCGGCCTTCGAGCACGCCACCACCTTCCGCGACGCCGAGGCCGAGGCCCTCCTGACAGGTCTCGTCGAGGACATCGAGGGCGGCTACACCAAGAGCGTCGCGTTCATCGCCCCGCCCGGGCCGGTCTGGCAGCTGCCGCTCTACGAGCTCGCGCTGATGACCGCGGAGCGCGCCAAGGGGATGGGGATGACCGGCGTCGAGGTGACGGTCGCGACTCCCGACGAGGCGCCGCTCGCGATCTTCGGGCCGAACGTCAGCGACGCCGTCGTGCGGCTGCTCGGCGACGCCGGGGTAACGGTGCACAGCTCGACGGCGGCCGAGGTGACCGGCCCGAAGTCGCTGCGACTCGGAGCCGAGGAGATCGAGGCGGACCGGATCGTCGCGCTGCCGGCGATCGCCGGCCCAGCGATCCGCGGGCTGCCGGGCGCGAGCGCCGACGGCTTCATCCCGATCGACGCGCACTGCGCGGTGCCCGGCTCCAACGGCCGGATCTTCGCGGCCGGCGACGCCACGGACTTCCCGGTCAAGCACGGCGGCATCGGCTCCGAGCAGGCCGACACCGCGGCCGCCGCGATCGCCTACCTGGCCGGCGTCGAGGTCGCCGCCGAGCCGTTCCAGCCGTCGATCCGCGGGATGCTCCTGACCGGCGCCGCGCCGCTATACATGAGCGCCCGCCTGATCGGCACCGGTAGCTTCGAGTCCCAGGTCTCCGACGCACCGCTCTGGCCGTCCGGCGCCAAGGTCGCCGCCGAGGAGCTCAACGCCTACCTCGGCGAGCGCTAGACGCCGACGAGCGCGGCGAGCACGATCATCACCGCGCCACCCCCGAGCGTGCCAGCCAGCGCGAGCACCCGCCCGCCGCGCGCGAACGCCTGCGGCGCCAGCTCGACGACGACCAGCGACAGCATCGCGCCGGCCGCGAAGGCGAACGAGAACGGCAGCAGCGACTCGACCTGCTCGACCAGCGCGTAGGCGATCAATGCCCCGACCGGCTGCGGCGCGCTGGTCGCCACCGCCGCCCATAACTGACGTGAGCGGCTGAAGCCCGCGGCCTCCATCGGTATGGCGACGCTCGTGCCCTCCGGGATGTTCTGGATGCCAATCGCGAGGATCACGAACAGGCTCAGACCGGCGGTGTCGGAGGCATAGGCCGTTCCGATCGCCAACCCCTCCGGGAGGCTGTGCACCAGCAGCACCCCGAAGACGAGCACGCTGCGCCTGACACCCGGGCCGCTCAACCCGTCGACCGTCGTCCCGCGCCGGTCGAGGCGCCGGCGCGACGCCAGCAGGAACGTCACCCCCACGGCGGCTCCGAGCACCACCGCGCCGGTCGATCCGGTGTCGAGCGCCGGCTCGAGCAGCCCCACGACCGACGCCACGCCCATCACCCCGATCGTCACGCCCCAGAGCGCCGGCCGCAGGCGATCCGTCGACGCGCCGAGCCACCAGACCGGGAGCACACCGAGCCCCGTCGCAAGCGCGGTAGCCGATCCCGCGAGCACCAGCACCACGATGTCCACGAGCTGACGTTAAACCGGCACGGCGCCGCAGCAGTCAGTAGTTATCCACAGGGGGGCGGCGGCAAAGCTCCGATGTCGACGATTGGCGGCAGGGCTATGGTCGGTGGTGACCATGGTCGAGACGGAAGCCGACGAAGCGCTGCTGAGAATCGCGATTGCCGATGACCACGCCGTAGTCCGTGACGGGCTGCACATGCTGCTCGACGACGAGGCCGACTTCGAAGTGATCGCCGAGGCCGACGACGTCGACAGCGCGAAGCGCGCGGTGCGCGGCCATCGGCCGGACGTGCTGATCCTCGACCTCAACATGCCCGGCGACCCGAGCCTGCCCGCGATCCCCGACATCGCGGCGCTCGCGCCCGAGATGTCGATCGTCGTCCTGACGATGCAGGACGAGCCGGCGTTCGCGCGGGAAGCGCTCGCATTCGGGGCGAGTGGCTACGTGCTCAAGCACACCGCCGGCACCGAGCTCGTCGAGGCGATCAGGACGGCGGTCAACGGGGGCACCTACCTCAATCCGGCGCTCGGGGCGCGGCTCGCCGCCGAGTCGAGCGACAACGGCCAGCCGGGCGGCCTGTCAGCGCGCGAGGCAGAGGTACTGACGCTGATCGCGCTCGGGCATACCAACGTCGAGATCGCCGGGAAGCTGTACCTGAGCGTGCGCACGGTCGAGACCCATCGCGCGCACATCCAGAACAAGCTGCGCCTGTCGTCGCGCGCGGAGCTGGTCCGCTACGCGATCGACCACGGGCTGCTGGCCCCCAACTAGGCGCGCAGGACGGGCAGGATCGCGCGCACGATCGTGCCGCCGGCCGGCCCCGCAACGATGTCGAGCTGCCCACCGAGCAGCGCGGTCCGCTCGCGCATCCCGGCGATGCCGAGGCCGGTACCGCTGGTGTCGGACGAGCCGAGGCCGCGGCCGTCGTCGCGGATCTCGACCATCACCCCACCCTCGGCCTCGATGATCGCGATCTCGGCGCAGCTGGCGTGAGCGTGCTTGGCGACGTTGGCGAGCGCCTCCTGGACCACGCGGTAGACGGCGCTCTCGACCTCGGGCGCCAAGCGCGTCGGCTGCCGTCCGGACTCGTAGTCCAGGTCGATCGTCACGTCGATCGCCAACTCGTCGGTCCGGCGGCGATCGGCCAGTGTGAGCACCGCCGCGGCCACGCCTAGCTCGTCGAGGGTCGCCGGGCGCAGCTCGCTGATCATCCGGTGGAGGCCGGCGATCGTCGTCCCGAGCGCCTCCTCGATGCGATCGACGGTCTCGGCCAGGACCTCCGGCCGTCCGCTACCACGAGCGGTGTCGATCAGCATCATCGCGGCGCCTAGCTCCTGCAGCGTCTCGTCGTGCAGCTCGCGCGCCCAGCGGCGACGCTCGCTCTCCGCCGCGGCGGCGCTCTGGCGCAGGCGCTCGGTCGCGACCGACTGGGCGGTGGCGATCGCCGTTGCCGCGCTGGCGGCGAACGCCTGCAAGAGCTGCTCGTCCTCCGCGGTGAAGGGCTCCGTCTCAGCGAGACTGGCGGCGACCATCAGGACACCCACCCCCTGGCCGCGGAACTCTAGCGGCATCAGCAGCGCATGCTCCGCGCCCAGCTCGCCGACCATCTCGCGGTCCTCGTCGGCCGCATAGCTCGAGAGGTCGCTGACCGTCCGCGACTTGCCGCTGCGCAGAACCTCGCCGGCAAACACCTCGTCGAGCCGATACCGATGCCCGATCGGTCGCATCTCCATGTCGCCCGCCGTCGCGCGCACCTCGAGCTCGTCGCCGTCGACGATCAGGATCGCCGACCAGCGCGCGTCGACTAGGTCGCGCCCGCGCGTGGCGATCAGGTCCAGAACGGCGTCGAGATCGGTCTCCCCGACCAGCGCCTGGGCGATCGCCGTGGTGGCATCGAGGCTGCTGACGACGCGCTCGAGCCGCTCGCGTCGCTCGCGCTCGCCCTCCATGTGGCTGCTGTCAGCGGGTGGAGTGCCCGTGACCCTCACCTACCTCCTCCGTTACATAGAGCCTAACGCCTCCGACACGTCATGAACACCCCGTTACCGCATGCGACGGCGGTCAGGACGTGCCGGCGAGAGACGCGACTCCGCTATCCTCGCGATCCCCCAGCGGGCGTAGCTCAGTTGGTTAGAGCGCCGGCCTGTCACGCCGGAGGTCGCCGGTTCGAGTCCGGTCGCTCGCGTGGTCACTCAGTCCGCTTCAGTCCTACTCAGTCCAGGGCTGAAGCGGATTCCGACCGTTTCGCCAGTCGCTCAGACCGGGGCGCTGGTCACTCAGTCCTATTCAGTCCTACTGGGTCTAGGCGGGTTCGAGGAGCATTCGAGGAGCATTTTCGACCTGGCGGGACGTCCTGATGGCCGGGTTCTCGCGTTTGCGCGATGGCGTCCACGATGCGCCGTCCAGGGCTCGCGTCCCGCTGACAGCGCCCCGCGACCTTGCAACGCGCATTGCGGCCGGCGAGGTCACGCGCTGGTACGTCCACGCTCCGCGCGACCTAGACGCCGAATGCCGCTTCCGTGTCGGCCAGGTCTATGGCGTCCAGTACATGACCGTGGGTCGCCATCTCGGCTGGCAGCGCAAGAGGGCGTCTCAACCCCGGAGGATGGGCGAGACGGTCGGTCGCGTGAAGATCGTCAGCGTCGAGCGCCGCAAGCTGGGCGACGAGACGAACGCTCAGGCGAAGATGGCTGGTTTCCACGACGCGGCCCAACTCCTGGCTCGCTGGACGGCCGAGAAGGGCTTGAAGCATCCAGAGCGCAAGGCGGTCTTTGTCGTGACGCTGGAGCCGGAGACGTGGGCGCAGGCGGACATGCTCGCCGCCGACTCCAGCCACGGCTACACGCGCAACCCCCAGCGGGCGCTGACCTCTGACAGGTCGGAGGTCGTGCGACCCGAACAGCTTCGCCCCCATTGGAAGGAGGAGGCGGACGCCCGCAAGCGCGCCGCTGAGGCCGCTGACGGCCACAGGCACAAGCAGCGCCAGCTTCGGGACATGATCCGTCGCGTTGCGCAGGAGGGCGCCAAGAAGGGGATCGACGTGGGTGATGACCTGGACGCGGTGCGTGCCGAGCTGAAGCGGATTCGAGAGAAGGTCGAGGCGACATGAGCGACCGAGAGTTGGTCCTAGATGCGATGCGTTCCGGCGAGTGGCTGCGCACGCAGTGGATTGCGAGGGTGGCATTCGGTCTCGGGACCGCCCCGTGGCACCACACGTATGCGCGACGAGTTCTCGCCGTCCTGGGACGGCTTGACGCCGACGGGGCGATTGAGAAGCGCAGCGCTGCTGAGGGGCGAAGCGGAGAGATTGCTGGCGTCCCGGTCAGGTTCTCAATACCGCGTACGGAGTGGCGGCTGGGGCGATGAACCCTCGCCGCCGCAAGAAACGCTGTCGCCACACCGGCAAGATCCGCTGGATCGGGAAGTTGGAGGCCCAGATCGCGTTGGCGAACACGGCGCGCAGGGGCCGCGACGAGCAACGGGAATACGAGTGCCCGCACTGTGGGGATTGGCACCTGACGAAGACGGCGAAGCGTGGGAGGATGGCTGCATGAGCGATCACGTCGTGACGGACGAGCCATACGCGATTCCCGGCACCGAGGACCAGGACGACGATCCGCTCGTCGCCCATCCCGTGCCGATGCGGAGACGCGACTTCTGGCGCGTGCTGCTGGGTCGCTACCGCTCCCAGATCGAGATTCGCCGCCGGATGTCACTGCGGAAGCGAAAGCGCATCATGCGCGAGGCCTTCACGCCCAGCGCGTTGGAGCAACGGCTTTATGAGTCGAATCCGATGCTCGACGCGCTGGAGGGTAAGTCAGGGCGCGTGCCCATCGTGAGGCGGAAGGACGACGAGGCGTGAGCGCATTCGCCGAGGCGCTTGCCGTAGAGGTCAACGCTGCCGCGCGCGACGCACTGGTTGAGTTGCACGTCTGGATGAATGGGCCGCCGGTAGGTCGAGGATCGCGTGTCGAGGCTGCGGTCTGGGCGGATCGGATGCTCGCCGAGGGAAAGGCGGCCGCGATTTTGGAGGCGACCGAGGTATGAACTTCTGGGATGCGGCGGTCGATGCGGACCCGGTTGAGCTGACGCCGGATCTGTTGCTTAAGACCGCCGACGCGATTCGCAACGCTCCGCCGCACCCCTGCTCGCTCGGCAGGCACGTCGTCAGCCCCCGTGCGCTCCATACACCAGGCGTCTACATCTGCCGGAACTGCATGGCGGCGGTAGGCGTTCCAGTCCCGCTCTCCGAGTTAGCCACGCACGATTCGTAAGCATCCGTCCGCCGCGCGGTCTACCTTCGTGGAGCTGCTGGCCACCCCGCCAGGCTCCGCTACAAGCGCGGTCCCTTTGGCACTTCGGGTGTAGCCCGTCTACGCCCTTCGCCGGCAGCATTCTGACACGTCAGAACTTTTGAACTTCCGCAGGGCGGGCCGCGACATGCGCGGCGACGTGGCGGAACAACCCGGATGCGGAACCGCCCCGGGCGCGCTGTCGGTGACGGCAGGCAACGCGAGCGGCGAGGGCCACTGGTCCTTAGCCGCTCGCTGATCTTTCGGCCGAGGCGAGTTTCGGCCGTCCAACACTCCCGAGCGCGCCACTACACGCCCCCGCTCAAGTGGGCTGCGCTCGGGAGTACCCCTGCCAGGAGGCGAGAGCACATGAAGCGCAGACGACCGCTGGAGTTTCTTGAGAATCCGACGCACTATCCGCGTCGGGAGCGGCCTCACGTCGCTCAGGAGTATTTCGAGAATCAGCAGGACGAGATAGCCGAAAGCCTCGCTTTCAAGCTGACCCCGAAGGCCCGCGAGGCGCTGGGTTTCTAGCGTGTCGAAGTACTCCGATCAGGACGTAGAGCGCGCGCTGCAATGCCGTGCGATTTGCGCTTCTGCGGGTGAGACGAGCCAGGCGTTGAACGCCGAGTTCGGTCTCGACATCCCGGAGCGCACGATTAGCGAGTGGGTGTCCAAGACCCACCGGGATCGCTACGAGCAGATCCGTGCCGATATCGCCCCGAAGCTTCATGCGGCAATTGCGTCGGAGATGGAGGACTTGGCGGTCAAGATCGCCTTGGCCGAGCACGACGCCGTAGATCGCGTCACGGCCGAGCTGCCAAAGATGGACGGCAAGGACGCCGCCATCGCGCTCAAGAGCCTGAGCGCGGCGCGTGCGAGCGCTACGGACAAGGCGCTGGTCCTGCGCGGCAAGCCGAACCACATCACTTCGGCTTCGGAGCCCGCGGACATCTACGCCCGCCTGAAGCAGCTGGGCTACGAGATCCGCGTTGAGGGCCCCGAGACGGTCGAGGGCAGCGCTGAGGAAGTCATTGAGGACGCTCAGGAGGCGTACGTGGCCGGCGAGATCGAGGTTGAGCAACTAGAGGAGCGCGTAGGCGAGGCGCTTGCAAACGACGCAGGAGGCGAGAACACGTGAAGGCACATATCGAGAGGGCGAAGATCGAGTTGGAGACCGCCGCAGCCGCCATTGAGCGTGCTGCGCGCGCCCTGGCCTTGGCTGGGGCTGAGGCACCGAAGGCAGCACACGATCCGCTGCGCAGTCCGAGCCAGATGCTCAACGGCGACGATCCCGCGCTGACGGACTTCTGCACCTCCGCTAGCGAGGAGGCGAGGCTAGCCGAGAGTATTCGCCGTCGAGCGCGGGGCTTTGCTGACTACTTGCAAACAGTCGAGGCGAACTCGTGAGCGCCGAGATCATTCAGCCCCTCGACGGCCTAGACCCCGACCAGGCACGCGCCTACGGATTGGGCCACGCCGGTAAGCCGTTTGACCTCTCGTTCGGTCTGCGTGTCGAGCCCCAAGACGAGCCGCTAGACGCTTTCAAGGCAAGCCTGACCCGCGACCTCATGATGTTCGCGGCGCAGGCCGAGCGCGCCCTGACGGCCTGGCACAAGGGCGTGATGGACCGCGAGCGGAAGCACTCGCCACTGGTCACCGTCAAGGATGCGCAGTTCGAGTGCGCCGGCTGCGGCCAGCCCTATGCACTGGAGGGCGTGAAGACGTGTCCGAGCTGCGAGGTGGCCCCATGAAGGGTCCACGCTGGCTCTACCTGACGCACGCCTACGTGGTCGCCTTGGGCTTGGAGCGCTTCCCCGTAAAGCTACGCCGCTCCAAAGTCCTCCACGATCCAAGAGGCCCGATGCTGGCAGCGCCGCCCTCTCCCTACGTCGAGGGCGTGCGTCTCGATGGTGCGCTGTACCTGCGCGACGGCAAGAGCTGGAGGCTGGCATGAGCGCGCTCGCTGTAGCCCTGAAGCCAGGCGACCGCTTCGAGAGCATCGATGGCGACACCCGCTATCGCATCCTCCATCTGCTGAACCCAGCCGACACACCCGAGGGCTTCGACTGCTACGTAGAGGCGACGAGAGCCACCACGGGCCGCATGCGTGGCTACAACACGTACGCCGATCAGTTCATGGATGAGACGTTGACCAGGCAGACGCACCATCGGTGTAGCTGATGGTTACCGTCGCTGGTCCAGCCCACAAGTTCGCGTCCTACGTAGAGGACGGCTTCCTCCACACAGAGGAATGGACGATAGGCACCGATGGTGTGCGTCGAGGGCGCTGCGAGTCGGTACGGCTGGCAGCGCTAGGGCTGACACGACGTGCGCAGCGTTCACTTGTGGGCCTGCCCACCGTCGTGGATGAGCGAATGCCGCACAACGCACTGCTCGTTGTACCCTAACCGCGTGGGCTGGTGAAGCCTAGTCGGGCTAGCGTCTTGCCGCGCTCTGCGTTCGCGGATCGTGCGCGCACCTAACTATCTGTCGCCTTCGGCAGCGGCAGAGCTACTGCGCTTCTGACGGTCAGAACGTCTGACCTCCGTCCCGTGCGGCCGAGGTACATCCCGCATTCCATGTGGTGCAGGCCGGCGATGTTCCGCGTTCTGTTCCTTTCACGTCGCTCAGCGCGTGCGTGAAGGCGCGAGAGACGCAAACCGCCCTCTCCCTGGGTTCGTAGGTCGAAGCCGATCCAGGCACCCCTACGGGGGCGGGGGAGGGGTCGAATCTCGGCGGCCCCCGATTCCTATTTAGAGCCCGCTTCCGAAATTTCAACCCACTGATCGTGACCCCCGGAGGTGTGCGATGCCGGTAGAGGTCGTTGCGCCTTCTGGGCTGTCTGCTGAGGCGAGGGCCGAGGGGGACCGTCTTCTGGCTCAGCTTCAGCGAACGCACGCTGAGAATCCGTTGCATCGCTTCCATGTCTGCGAGGAGTCGTGCGGTGAGCCGTTGTGCAAGCCCCGCCCGAAGCAGCGTCGCTTCATGGCGGCGTCAACTCCGATCCAGGCCGCGTTCGCTGGGAACCGCTTTGGCAAGACGGCGACGCTGGTCGTCAAGTGCTACCTCCAACACCTTCCCGATGACCTGATCCCGGCGCGGCTGCGCGAGTTCAAGATCGTCAGCCACGGGATGCCGACGATGGGGCGCATCCTCTGCCCGTCAGAGCGGCAGATGATCTCCTCGCTCATCCCGACGATGAAGCAGTGGATTCCCCGCCAGGCACTCCGTGGTGGCTCGTGGGAGAAGGCGTGGGACAAGCAGCACCACATCTTGTATTTCGACGATGGCGGCTTCCCCGTCGGCAAGGGCTGGGATGAGATCGCTTTT
>CBFGZN010000066.1:0-11537 GCA_965653255.1 uncultured Solirubrobacterales bacterium
GATCGGAACAGGGTCGCTTGCGACGACCGATGTCGTCGCGATGGAGATCCTGGCAGGGGCACGCGACGATCTTCATCGCCAGCGCTTGCGAACTCTGCTGGGCCAGTGCGAATACATCCGCACGTCGGCGCCCGATGACTTCGAGCAGGCCGCAGCATTGAGTTCCAGGTGCCGGCGATCGGGATTCACGATCCGGGCGCTGACGGACTGTCTGATCGCTGCTGTCGCGCTTCGTGAAGGAGTGACTGTGCTCCACGCCGATCGTGATTTCGAAGCGATTGCTCGCTGTACATCGCTCGCGACCGACCAAGCCTGACCCGGCTCGATGGAAAACTACGCAGAGTCGCCCGGGGGCGACTCTAGACTTGCGGGCGTCCATGACCCTCCGAGAACTGATGGGGAATGGGGCCCCTGAGGTTGAGGTCTCGGGGCTCGCCTATTCGAGTGGGAGCGTCTCCAACGGGACGCTGTTTTTCTGCGTGCCTGGGTTCAAGGCGGATGGGCACGATTTCGCTCCGGATGCGGTCGAGCGGGGGGCGGTGGCGTTGGTCTGCGAGCGGCCTTTGGGGCTTGGCGTGCCCGAGGTCGTGGTCGGCGACGTGCGGGCGGCGATGGGGCCGGTGGCGGCGCGTTTCCATGGCGATCCGACAGCAGAGTTGGAGGTCGTGGGGATCACCGGGACGAACGGGAAGACGACGACAGCCTTCCTGGTCCGTGATCTGCTCGAGGCGAACGGTGTGCCGACGGGATTGCTTGGGACGGTCAAGCAGGTAGTCGGCGGGGTCGAGGAGCCGGTCGTCCACACGACTCCTGAGGCGATCGACCTCCAGGCGACGTTTCGGCGGATGGTCGACGGCGGCGACGCGGCGTGCGTGATGGAGGTCTCGTCGCACGCGCTGGAGCTGGGGCGGGCCGCCGGCATCCACTTCGCCTGTCGCGTCTTCACCAACCTGACGCAGGACCACCTCGACTTCCACGACGACATGGAGGCCTACTACCTCGCCAAGCGGCGTCTGTTCGACGGGCCGGGGCCGGCGGTCGTCAACGTCGACGACGAATACGGGAGCAGGCTGGCCGACGAGCTCGACCCGGCGATCACCTATGCGATCGACGCGCCGGCCGACTACCGCGCCCGTGACGTGCGCTTCGACGTGACTGGCGCGCGCTTCATCGCCGAAACGCCTGACGGACCGCTCGAGCTGGCGACGCGGCTACCGGGGCTGTTTAACGTCTCGAACGCGCTCGCGGCGCTGGCGATCGCGCGGACGCTCGGTGTCGACGCCGAGACCTGCCGCTCGGCGCTCGCTCAGGCTGGCCGCGTCCCGGGCCGGCTCGAGCCGATCGAGGAGGGGCAGCGGTTCGGTGTCTTCGTCGACTTCGCCCACACGCCCGACTCGCTCGACAACGTTCTGCGCGCCGCGCGCGACCTGACCGAGAACCGGCTGCACGTCGTCTTCGGCGCCGGCGGCGACCGCGACCGCGCCAAGCGGCCGCTGATGGGCGAAGCCGCCGCCTCACGCGCCGACCGGGTGATCGTGACCTCCGACAACCCGCGCTCCGAGGACCCCGAGGCGATCATCGAAGAGGTGTTGGTCGGCACCGGCCCGGACGTCGAGCGCGAGCCGGACCGGCGCAAGGCGATCGCGCTCGCCGTCGAGACGGCCGCTCCCGGCGACGTCGTCGTGATCGCCGGCAAGGGCCACGAGCAGGGACAGGAGTTCGAGGGTGGCCGCAAGGAGCCGTTCGACGACCGTGACGTGGCGCGCGAGGCGCTGCACGCGCTGATGGAGCGCACGCCGTGACCGGACGCGGGGGTGGCGCATGGACGGCGTGACCGCTGGTTGGGTCGCCGAAGTTGCCGGCGCCGAGCTGGTCGCCGGCGATCCCGCCGCGCCGGGGCCGCGCGGCGCGGCTTTCGACACTCGCGAGTGCGGTCCCGGCGACCTGTTCTTCGGGATGCGTGGCGAGCGCGTCGACGGCGGCGAGCTCGCGCCCGACGCCTTCGGGAGCGGCGCCTGGGGGGTCGTCGTCGAGCCCGTCCACGCCGAGCGGGCCGTCAAGCGCGCCCCTGAGGGCGCTGCGGTGCTGGTCGCACCCGACGCGTTGGCTGCCCTCTGGGACCTCGCCCGCGCCTGGCGGCGCGAGCTGGGCTGCAAGGTGATCGGGGTCACTGGGTCGACGGGCAAGACGTCGACCAAGGACATCCTGGCCGCGCTGCTGGCGCCGCACCGCACCACCCGCGCCAGCCCGCAGAACCGCAACACCGGGATCAGCCTGCCGGTGACGATTCTCGACGCGGATCGCGGCACCGAGGTGCTGGTGCTCGAGATGGCGATGCGCGGCGAGGGCCAGATAGCCGAGCTCGCCGCGATCGCCGAGCCCGACGTCGGCGTGATCGTCAATGTCGGCCCGGTCCATCTAGAGCTGCTCGGGACCGTCGACCGGGTCGCAGCCGCGAAGGCCGAGCTGATCCGCGACCTGCGCGATGACGGTGCCTGTGTCGTGCCGGCCGCGGAGCCGCTGCTCGAGCGCCACCTGCGTGACGATCTCGACACGATCACCTTCGGCCCGGGCGGCGACGTGATGCTGCTGTCGTTCGAGGCGCACGGCGATCGGCCGGGAGGGATCTCGGAGATCGAGGCGCGCGAGGAGCGGATCCTGCTCGACCTGCCGTACTCCGAGCCCTACAACCTGCTCAACACGCTTGCCGCGGTCGGCGCCGCGCAGGCGATCGGCGTCAAGCCGAACGGCGCCGTCGAGGTCGCCTTCAGCTCATTGCGCGGCGAGATCGTCGAGCTCGCCGGTGGGGTCACGGTCGTCAACGACTGCTACAACGCCAACCCGATGTCGATGCGGGCGGCCCTCAAGCACCTTGCCGAGACGCCTGCCGAGCGGCGCGTGGCGGTGCTCGGAGCGATGGCCGAGCTGGGCGGGACGTCGCACGTCTTCCACCGCGAGATCGGCGCCGAGGTGGCTGCCCTCGGGATCGACGTGCTGATCACCGTCGGTCGCGAGGCGCTGGACTACGCGGTCGGCTACGACGGCGAGTCCTACTCGGTGCCGACGCCCGAGGAGGCCGGCGCGCTGCTCGAGGAGATCGCGCTGCCCGGCGATCGCGTGCTGGTCAAGGGCTCGCGCTCGGCGGGCCTGGAGCGGGTGCTGGCGTAGTGGGCGAGATCCTGATCGGGGGGATGGCATCCCTCCTCATCTGCATCTTCCTCGGGCCGAAGTTCATCGACTGGCTGCGCGGGAAGGAGTTCGGCCAGCACATCCGCGAGGACGGTCCGGCAGGCCACCACGAGAAGGCCGGCACGCCGACGATGGGCGGGATTGTGATCTTCATCGGCGTCGTTGTGCCGTTCCTGATCCTCAGCGACTACCGCGCGATCAGCCTCGTCGTGCTCGCCGTCGCGCTCGCCTCGGCGGGGCTCGGTTTCGCCGACGACTGGGCGAAGATCCAGAAGCGCCGCTCGCTCGGGATCAACGGCCGCACCAAGCTGATCGTCCAGGCGCTGATCGCGATCGGGTTGTGGCTCGCCGCGACGCGTTACGTCGAGCTCAACGATACGCTGCGCCTGCGCGTCGTCGACGCGTCCGTCGACCTCGGCTACCTCTACCCGGCGCTGATCCTGTTGGTGCTGATGGGGACCACGAACGGCGTGAACCTCACCGACGGCCTCGACGGCCTCGCCGCCGGCTGCAGCGCGATCGTCCTGCTCGCCTTCACCGCGATGGCGTTCACCACCGGCGGCGCCGCCCAGAACGATCTAGCGCTGCTCAGCGCCTGCCTGGTCGGCGCCTGCGTCGGCTTCCTCTGGTTCAATTCGTTCCCGGCGTCGATCTTCATGGGCGATACCGGCTCGCTCGGATTGGGCGGCGCGATCGCCGCGCTGGCCGTGATGACCCAGACCGAGGTGCTGCTGCTGATCATCGGCGGGATCTTCGTGATCGAGGCGCTATCGGTCGTGATCCAGGTCTTCGCCTTCCAGCGCTTCCGCCGCCGCGTCTTCCTGATGGCGCCGCTGCACCACCACTTCGAGATGCTCGGCTGGTCGGAGACCAAGATCATCCTGCGCTTTTGGATCGTCGCCGCGATCTGCTCGGCGATCGGCTTCACCCTGTACCAGTCGTCGATCGTCTGATGGCCCGCCCGCCGCTGCCGCCCGGCCCCTTCCTCGTCGTCGGGCTAGCGCGCTCGGGACAGGCGGCGGCGCGACTGCTCGCCGAGCGCGGCGAGCGTGTGATCGCCTGCGACGCCGCGACCCCGGACGTTGAGCTTCCCGACTCGGTCGAGGTTCAGCTCGGCGTCAACGGCGTCGAGCTGCTGGAGCGTGGCATCCAGACCGTCGTCAAGAGCCCCGGCGTCCCACGCGAGGCGCCGGTCGTGGCGGCGGCGCTCGATCGTGGGGTGGAGGTGGTCGGCGAGCTCGAGCTGGCCTGGCGGCTGCTGCCGAACCGCTTCGTCGCGGTCACGGGAACCAACGGCAAGACGACGACGGTCGAGCTGCTCGGCGCGATCTGGCGCGCGGCCGGTCTGCCGGTTGCGGTTGCCGGCAACGTCGGTACGCCGCTGGCGTCGTTGGTCGGCGAGCTCGACCCGGCGGCGACCGTGATCTGCGAGGCGTCGAGCTTCCAGCTCGAGGACTCGGTCTCGTTCGCCCCCGAGGTCGCGGTGCTGCTCAACGTCGAGGAGGACCACCTCGACCGCCACGGCGATCTCGCCTCCTATCGCGCCGCCAAGGAGCGGATCTTCGTCAACCAGCGCCCGGAGGACTGGGCGGTTGCGCCGGCCGACCTCGTCCCTGACGGGGGCGCCGGGTGGGTCGGCTGTGGCGACGGCTGCGACGCCGACGTCTGGGACGGCTGGATCCGCTTTCGCGGCGAGCCGCTGCTCCCGGTCGGCGAGCTGCGCATCCGCGGCGAGCACAACCTCGACAACGCGCTGGCCGCTACCGCGGCGGCGCTGGCCGACAGCGGACTCGGCGAGGCGCCGTCGGGCGCCGGCGACGCCGCGCCGCCACCCGGCGCGGTCGCGCCGTCGGCCGTGGCCGCGGCGCTGCGCACGTTCCCTGGCGTCGAGCACCGGTTGGAGGAGGTTGCGACCGTCGGCGGCGTCCTCTACGTCAACGACTCGAAGGCGACCAACCCGGCCTCGGCGCTGCGCGGCCTGCAGGCATTTGACGGCGGGGTCCACGCGATCCTCGGCGGCAGCCTGAAGGGGGGAGGGTTTGGTTCGCTCCGCGACGAGGTGAGCACACGCTGCCGTGCCTGCTACCTCGTCGGCGAGGCCGCGGACACTCTCGCGGCTGACCTCGAAGAGACCGTGTCGCTACGGCGCAGCGGGACGCTCGAGCAGGCCGTCGCCGACGCGGCGGCGGCCGCCGCGTCGGGCGACGTCGTCCTGCTCTCGCCGGCCTGCGCGAGCTTCGACGCGTTCGCCAACTACGAGGCGCGCGGCACCCGCTTCAAGGAGCTCGTAGCCGCTTTGGAGAGCGGAGAATGAGTTTTGGACCGCGCGTCGAAGGGGTCCCGGATGGCGAAGAGCGGCAAGCGGCCGATCGAGTACTCGATCCTCTACACCGCCACGCTCTGCATGCTGGCCGTCGGCGCGGTGATGGTCTATTCGGCGTCGTCGGCGGAGTCCTTGCTCGACGGGTCGGGCGATCCGTCGATGTACCTCAAGCGCTACGTCGCCTTCGGTCTCGTCGGCCTGGGCGTGATGCTGTTCACCGCACGGCATGGCTTGAAGCTGGTGCGCCAGGCGACGCCGCTGTTGCTCGGCGCCTCGTTCTTCCTGACGATCGCTGTGATGCTGCCGGGAGTCGGCGTGACGATCAACGGGGCTACGCGCTGGCTCGCGGCCGGGCCGCTGCAGTTCCAGCCCTCGGAGCTGCTGAAGGTCTCGCTGGTCCTCTACGCCGCCCAGGTGCTGGCGACTCGTCCGCGTTCGATCGAGACGCTCGAGGGGATCGCCAAGCCGCTGCTGATCGTCGTCGGGGCAGCGTTCCTGCTGCTGATGAAGCAGCCCGACATGGGCACGACGATGGTGATCTGTTTCGCGATCGGTTCGCTGCTGATCGTCGCGGGCACGCCGATGAAGCTGATCGGGACGCTGGCCGGCGGCCTGGCCGGGCTGGCGTTCGTGCTCGCGATCGTCGAGCCGTACCGGATGGAGCGCATGGTCTCTTTCCTCAATCCGTTCGCGGATGCCGGCGACACCGGCTTCCAGGCGGTCCAGGGGCTGACGGCGATCGGCTCCGGCGGGCTGTTTGGCGTCGGGCTCGGGGAGTCGGTGCAGAAAATCTTCTACCTGCCCGAGGCCCACACCGACATGATCCTGGCGATCATCGGCGAGGAGCTGGGACTGGTCGGGATCGCCGGCGTCGCGGGGCTCTACGCGATGATCGGCTATGCCGGCCTGCGCGCGGCGAAGGCGGCCCGCGACCGCTACTCGAAGCTCGTCGCGGCCGGCATCACGTCGCTGATCCTCTGCCAGGCGACGCTCAACTTCTTCGCCGTGCTCGGCCTGGCGCCGCTGACCGGCGTGCCGCTGCCGTTCATCTCCTACGGCAGCACGAACCTGATCGTCCTGCTGGGCGGAATGGGGCTGTTGCTCAACGTGGCGGCGACCGGCGGTGTGCCGGCGCGCGCAAGCAAGCCGCGTCTGCGGGCGATCGACGGAGGTGGGGCCGGTGAAGGTCGCGATCGCCGCCGGCGGGACAGCGGGGCACGTCGTGCCGGCGCTGGCCATCGCCGACGCACTGCGGGCTGACGGCGCCGAGGTCGAGTTCTTCGGTGGCGAGCGCGCCGAGGCCGAGCTCGTCCCAGCCGCCGGGTACCCGTTCCACGCGCTGCCGGTCCGAGGGATCGACCGCCGCAACCGGCTGAAGGCGCTGCGCGCGATGCTGCTGGCTGTGCGTGCCACGGCGCGTGCGCGCAAGCTGCTGCGGAGGATCGGCGCCGATGTCGTGATCGGCGGCGGCGGCTACGTCGCCGGTCCTGTCGGGCTGGCGGCGCGCTCGCTGAGGCTGCCGCTGGTGCTGACCGAGGCCGACAGCCACCTCGGGATCGCCAACCGCCTGCTGGCGCGCACCGCCGAGCGCGTCTTCCTCGCCTTCCCGCTCGCCGGCCGTGAGGGCGGCCGCTACCGCGTCGTCGGCCGGCCGATCCCCGCCGACACGCTCGGCGCCGACGGCGCCGCCGCGCGCGAGCGGTTTGGGATCGCCGCCGACGAGCCCTGCCTGCTCGTCTTCGGCGGATCGCTCGGCGCGCGGACGATCAACGACGCGACGCTCGATGCGTTCGGCGCCGCCGCGCCCTGCGCCGTCCTGCACGCCTGTGGCAGACGCGACTACGACGACCTCGCGCGCCGGCTGAAGGAGCTCGGCTCGCCGCCGCACTACCACCTGCGCGCCTACATCCAGCCATTCTCCGAGGCGCTTGCGGTCGCCGACCTGACGGTGGCCCGCTCCGGCGGCTCGGTCTTCGAGGTCGCCGCCGCCGGTGTCCCGTCGATCCTCGTGCCCTACCCGCACGCGACCGCCGATCATCAGACGCTCAACGCCCGCCACATCGCCGCCGGCGGGGCCGCGGTGGTGGTCCCCGACGCGGAGCTCGACGGCCCGCGGCTCGCGCGCGAGGTCGGCGCGCTGCTCGCCGACGCGAGCCGGCTGCGCGCGATGGGCCACGCCGCCCGTGCGCTCGCCCGGCCGGACGCCGCAGAGCAGATCGCGCGCGAGGTGCTGGCGCTGGGCGAGCGGAGAGCCGGATGAGCGCGGACGTCAGGCCCTTCGCCGGCCGCCAGCTGCACTTCGTCGGGATCGGCGGCGCCGGGATGAGCGGACTGGCGCTGGTCGCCTCCGAGCTGGGAGCGACCGTAACGGGCTCCGACCGCGCCGACTCCACCTACACCGAGAAGCTGCGCGCCGCCGGCATCGAGCCCGCGATTGGCCACGACGCCGCCAACCTGCCCGCCGGCGCCGAGGTCATCGTCTCGACCGCGATCCCGCCCGAGAACCCCGAGCTGGTTGCCGCCCGCGCCGCCGACGCCACCGTGATCCACCGCGGCCAGCTGCTCGGCGAGCTGACCCGCCTCAAGAAGTCGATCGCCATCGCCGGCACCCACGGCAAGACCACCACCTGCGGCATGGTCGCCCACGTCCTGCGCGCCACCGGCCGCGACCCAGCCTTCGTCATCGGTGGCGAGCTCCGCTCCGCCGGCACCAACGCCGCCTGGGGAACCGGCGACTGGATCGTCGCCGAGGCCGACGAGTCCGACCGCTCCTTCCTCGAGCTCTCCCGCGACATCGCCATCGTCACCAACATCGAGCTCGACCACCACGCCACTTACGGCTCGCTTGCAGACTTGCGCGCCACATTCGCCCAATTCACAGCCCCCGCAGATCTCACAATCGCTTGGCAGCAAGCAGATCTCGCCGCCGCCGATTCAGCCGGGAGAGACGAGTCCCCGAGCAGCGATTCCCAAGCGGAACGGGGACTCGTCTCTCCCGGCGTACCTCAGACGTATGACATCGAGGCCGGCGACCTTCAAGCCCGCAACGTCCACCTCCGTCCCATGGGCTCGACCTTCACCGTCGAAGGAGTCCCCGTCGAGCTCAACGTCCCCGGTACCCACAACATCCTCAACGCCCTCGCTGCCCTCGCCGCCTGCCGCGCCGCCGGCGTCCCGCTCGCCGAGGCGGCGCCCGCGATCGCCGGATTCGGCGGCACCGGCCGCCGCTTCGAGGATCGCGGCACGACCGCGACCGGCGCCCGCGTCTACGACGACTACGCCCACCATCCGACCGAGGTTCGCGCGACGCTCGACGCGGCGCGCACGCTCGACGCGCGGCGGATCGTCGCCTGCTTCCAGCCGCACCTGTTCTCGCGGACGCGCGAGCTGGCGCGCGAGTTCGGCCGCGCGCTGGCGATCGCCGACGTAGTCGTGGTCGTCGACGTGTATCCGGCGCGCGAGCGCGCCGAGGACTTCCCGGGCGTCAGCGGCCTGCTCGTCGCCGAGGCCGCCGCCGACGCGGCGCCCGGCCGGTTGATCGTCTGGGTGCCATTGTTCGAGGATGCCGAGCGGTGGCTGCGCGCCGAGCTCGGTCCCGAAGATGTCCTGCTGACGCTCGGCGCCGGCAACGTTGATGTCCTCGCCACTGCCTTGACGGAGGCCGGATGAGCCTCCCGGAAGGAATCGAGCGCGACCGGCCGCTGGCGCGGCTGACGACCGTCCGCACCGGCGGTCCGGCGGACTACTTCGCCCGCCCGGAGAGCGGCGAGCAGCTCGCCGAGCTGCTCACCTGGGCCGACGCCGCGCAGATCGACGTAGGAGTGGTCGGCTCGGGCTCGAACCTGCTGGTAGCCGATGAAGGGTTTCGAGGACTGGTACTCAAGCTGGGGGGAGATCTCGCCGCGATCGAACGCGACGGCGACCGCCTGCGCTGTGGTGGCGGCGCTCGACTGCCGAAGGCGTCCGCGTTCGCCGCGGGCGAGGGCATGTCCGGGCTCGAGTTCGGCGTCAACATCCCCGGCACGGTCGGTGGCGCGGTGAAGATGAACGCCAACGCCTACGGCGGCGACCTCTCGCGCGTGCTCGAGTCGGTTGAGGTCGCGACGCCGGCGGGGACCGACACGCGCGTGCCCGACGACCTCGGCTTCGCCTACCGCCGGTCGAACCTCGGCGAGCGCGAGATCGTCGCGCGCGCCGTCTTCAAGCTGTCGCCGGCGGCGCCGGAAGCGGTCAAGGCGACGCTCGCGGAGATGCGCCGCAAGCGCCGCGAGGCGCAACCGTCCGGCATCAAGACCTTCGGGTCGACCTTCAAGAACCCCGACGACCCGCGCGCCGAGGGCCGCAGCGCCGGCGTCCTGCTCGACGAGGCGGGCTGTCGCGGGATGGAGGTCGGCGGCGCGCGCTTCTCGGACAAGCACGCGAACTTCGTCGAGAACGGCGGCGCGGCGACGACCGCCGACGTCGTAGCGCTGATGGCCGAGGGCCGCCGCCGCGTCCACGCGCGCTTCGGCGTCACGCTCGTGCCCGAGGTCCAGCTGCTCGGCGACGTCGACGCCGATGCGCTCTATGGGGAGCCGTCGTGAAGGCGGCGGCCGCCTCGATCCGCAAGCCGGCTGCATCGGCCGCTCGGTTGAAGGCCACCCTGACGCCCACCAAGCGCACCCGCCGCCGGCTGCTGGTCGCCGTGGTCGTCGCCGCCCTGCTCGCGGCGCTCTACGTGTTCTGGCTGCGCGACTCCTCGCTGGTCGCCGTTGAGAACGTCACCGTCACCGGCCTGACGAGCGAGGATGCGGACCGCGTTCGCGTCGCGCTCGCCTCCACGGCCGAGACGATGACGACGTTGCACGTCGACGAGGCGCGCCTCCAGGATGCGGCGGCCGCCTTCCCGATCGTCGCGCGGATCGAGGCGACCCCGGACTTCCCGCACGGAATGACCGTGCACGTGATCGAGCATCGCCCGGCGGCGTTCGCGGTCGCCGACGGCCGCAAGCAGCCGATCGCCGGCGACGGCTCGGTGCTAGCGGGGCTTCCGGTCGAGGGGGACCTGCCGACGATCGACCTTGCCGTCGCGATGCCTCAGCGCCAGCTGGGCCCGGGCGCGGCGCGCGACGCCGCCAGGGTGGCCGGGATGGCCCCGCCGGTGATCGCCCGGCGCGTCGACAGCCTCGCGCGCGAGGGCGGGGCGCGCGGCGTGGTGGCCGAGCTTGAGGACGGGACCGAGCTGATCTTCGGCACGCCCAACCAGCTCGCGGCGAAGTGGGCGGCCGCGATTCGCGTGCTCGCCGACGATGAGGCCGCGGGGGCTACCTACATCGACGTTCGGATCGCCGAGCGGCCTGTCGCGGGTGGTCTTCCTGCCGCCACGATCGCTCCCGTGCCGCCGGCTGCGGAGACGCCCTCGGCGCCGCTCGAGACAGCCCCGACATACCCTTGAGTACAACTTGAGACTCGGCTCAACCCTCAACTCTCGCTAGAGGGTTAGAGTGCAAGGGCCGTTGCACCGCCCGTTTGACATTCTCGGCGTTTTCCGCCTACAGTCCTCGTTTGCAGCGATTCCTCGGCGGCCGTGCAAACCCTCGATGATCGCTTTACCTCCGGACGGGAATGTCCGATAGGGGCATCACGACAGCGAACCCGAGCAGGCGAGGCAAGGATTCAAGCGATGGACACCGGAAGCTACTTGGCCGTTATCAAGGTCGTAGGCATCGGCGGTGGCGGCACTAATGCCGTCAACCGGATGGTCGACGCCGGCCTCAAGGGCGTCGAGTTCATCGCGGTCAACACCGACGCGCAGGCCCTCCAGATGTGCGACGCCGACATCAAGCTGCAGATCGGCGACCAGCTCACGCGTGGGCTCGGCGCCGGCGCGGAGCCCGAGGTCGGCTACGGCGCCGCCAACGAGAGCCGCGACGAGATCAAGGAGGCGCTCAAGGGCGCTGACATGGTCTTCGTAACCGCCGGCGAGGGTGGTGGCACCGGCACCGGTGCGGCTCCGGTCGTGGCCGAGGTCGCCAAGCAGGAGATC
>CBFGZN010000067.1:0-11414 GCA_965653255.1 uncultured Solirubrobacterales bacterium
ACATCGCGCTGCTGCTAATCGCAGAGGCGCGCTTCGAGTCGCCGTGGGCGATCAGCCTCGTGCTGATCGCCGACCTGATCCCGGCGATGCTGCTCGGCCCGCTCTTCGGCGCCGCCGCCGACCGCTGGTCGCGCAAGCGCTGTGCCGTCATCGCCGACGTGGTCCGCGTCGTCGCCTTTGCCGGGATCGCGCTCGTCGACAGCTTCGCCGGGACGATCGCCTTCGCCGTGGTTGCCGGCATGGGAACCGGTCTGTTCACGCCGTCGGCGCTGGCCTCGCTGCCCAGCGTCCTCGACGACGAGCGGCGGCTGCCGGCAGCCACCTCGCTCTACGGCGCCGTCGCCGACCTCGGCTTCACGGTCGGACCCGCGTTCGCCGCGCTGATCCTGCTGTTCGGAGGGCCCGAGACGCTGATCTGGGTCAACGCCGTGACCTTCGCCCTGTCAGGGCTCCTGCTGGCGCCGCTGCGCTTCGGGGCGGCGCCAGAGCGCGCTGACGGCGGCGTGCAGCCGTCGCTGTTCGCCGAGGCGCGCGAGGGCATGCGAGTGACGGCGGGAGCCTCGGCGATCCGTGTCGTCCTACTGGCGTCCGCGTGCGCGCTGTTCGGCGCCGGCCTGTTCAACATCGCGGAGCTGTTCTTCGCCACCGACGAGCTCGGCAAGTCCGAGGCCGCGTTCTCGGTGCTGGTGACCTTCTTCGGCATCGGGTTCGTCTTCGGCTCGCTGGCGGGCTCCAAGGGCGGCAATGCGCCCTACCTCAAGCGACGCTACCTGGCGAGCCTGGTCGTGCTCGGCATCGGCTTCACCGCCACGGGGCTGAGCGGCAACTTCGTGGTGGCGCTCGGCACCTTTGCCGTCGCCGGCTTCGGGAACGGGATGATGCTGGTCTACGAGCGACTACTGATCCAGCACTCGTTCGGCGATCAACTCGTCGGGAGGGTCTTCGGCGTCAAGGACGCGTTGACGGCGTGGGCGTTCGCGATCGCGTTCGTCGCCGGCGGTGCGGTCGTCACTGCGCTCGGGCCGAGCGAGACGATCCTGATCGCGGGCGGCCTTAGCTTCACCGTCGCCGCTGTGGCGGCGGTCGCCCTGCGCAACGACTGGAAGGACGCCGACCCGGGGTCGGCAGCGCGCGGCGAATCTACGCGCCCCGCGACGGTGCCGCCGACGTCGCTGTCAGCCTGAGTCGCGCGGC
This sequence comes from uncultured Solirubrobacterales bacterium, assembly GCA_965653255.1. GTDB lineage: Bacteria > Actinomycetota > Thermoleophilia > Solirubrobacterales > Thermoleophilaceae > JAAYBF01. The sequence goes on from CBFGZN010000067.1 coordinate 1,195, forward strand.
CGGTCAGACAGTCGCGCCGGCGTGCTGGGCGACCACGCCCTCCGCGAGCACCGCGCGGATGTCGTCGGCGCTGCTGTAGCTCCCACCCGGCTGCCAGCGCTCGACGACGCGGACCAGCGCCTCGACGGCGCGCGGGTCGAACTGCGTGCCGGAGTTCTCGGTCAGCTCGGCGACCGCCGCCTCCTGCGACATCGCGGGGCGGTAGATGCGGTCGGTGGTCATCGCGTTGTACGCGTCGCAAGTGAAGACGATCCGGGCCGCGAGCGGGATCTGCTCGCCCTTGAGGCCGTCCGGGTAGCCCTGGCCGTCCCAGCGCTCGTGGCAGGAGCGGACGATCTCGCCGACCGAGCCGAGCAGCCCGCCGACGCGGTCGAGCATGTACTGGCCCTCGATCGTGTGCTTCTTCATCACCGCGAACTCTTCGTCGGTGAGCTTGGCCGGCTTGTTGAGGATCTCCTTCGGGATCGCGATCTTGCCGACGTCGTGCAGCATCGCCGCGAACTCGAGCGTCTGGCGGTCGCGCGGGTCGACCTTCATCTCCTCGGCGACGGCGTGCGCGAGGTCGACGACCGAGCGGCTGTGGTCGGCGGTGTACTGGTCGTCGAACTCGACGACGTCGGAGAGCAACATCACGGTGCCGCGGTACGCGCGCTGCAGCTCGAGCGCCTTGGCGTAGCGCTCGCTGCGCTCGCGTGCGAAGACCTCGAGCATCCAGATGAACGGAGCGATCGCCAGCAGTGCCCACGAGTGGCCGACGGCGACCAGCGACACCGCGATCGCGACGGGGGTCAGCATCGCGTCGAACTGCGCGACGCCGACGTAGTCGCGCCAGATCTCGCGGAACGGGATGTGGTCGGTGAAGGGGAGGCTGTCGAGGATGCGGCCGCGCACCGTGGCCCAGGCGACGTCACCGGCGATCTGGGCGGCAAACGCGACGGCGTAGGCGCCGACGGCCGCGATCTCGGGCTCGCCGGGAGCCAGCGCCGCGAGTGCCAGGACGGGACCGATGCAGAACCAGGAGTCAGCGAAGCAGCTGACCCAACGATCGCGGTGCCAGCTGCGCTCGAGGAAGTCCGGCAGCTGCGCGAGCAGGGCCGCGACGACGACGACTACCGGTACCAGCGACAGTGGCAGCAGCAGCAGGGTTGGGATGAACGCGAGCTGCTCCGGCGTGACGTAGGTGCTGCCGAACTCGAAGCGGACGCGCGAGACGAGCGCGTAGCCGGCGATCAGCCCAGCGATCAGCAGCGGGTCGACGCTGCGCTCGTTAGGCAGGAAGAGCGCGATCGCCGCTACGACCGCCACGAAGGCGGTTGCGGACAGGGCATTGACGACCCGCTCGCGGCGGGACATCTGGCGCCGGCGGCGCTCGCGCGCCTCACCGACCAGCTGCTCGGCTAGCAACATCGTCCAGTCATGTTCAGGGCCAAAGCGGCTGTGGGGCTACTTTGGAAAGCGATTGCAGAGGTTTGGGGTGGCAACCCTGCAGGACCTCTACAACGTCAATGCCGCCTAGGGGCCTATTTGCAGCAGGAATTGTCAAATGCTGAGCTATACGTCCTAGCGGGGCGCGCTCCTGCAAGAGCGCTGCTAAGGGGCAGGCAGTGCACCGGAAGCTGCACAGGTTCTTAGACTGCGTGCGGTGAAGGCAGCAGAGATACGCGAGCGCTACCTGTCGTTCTTCGAGGCGCGCGACCATCGGCGGATGCCGTCGGCGTCGCTGGTGCCCGCGAGCTACGACCCGAGCGTGCTGCTGACGACGGCCGGCATGCAGCCGTTCAAGCCGTACTTCCGCGGCGACGAGCAGCCGCCGGCGCCGCGCCTAACGTCGTGCCAGAAGTGCTTCCGGACGACCGACATCGAGAACGTCGGCCTGACCGCGCGCCACCTGACCTTCTTCGAGATGCTCGGCAACTTCTCGATCGGCGACTACTTCAAGCGCGAGGCGATCGAGTTCGCCTGGGAGCTCGTGACGTCAAGCGACGGCTACGGATTCGACGCGGAGCAGGTCTGGGTTACCGTCTTCGGCGGCGACGAGCAGCTCGGGCTCGGCGAGGACACCGAGGCGGTCGCGTTCTGGCAGGCGATCGGCCTGCCCGACGAGCGGATCGTGCGACTCGGCCGCGACGACAACTTCTGGCAGTCCGGCCCGACCGGCCCGTGCGGCCCGTGCTCGGAGCTCTACCTCGACCGCGGACTGGAGTTCGGCGCCTCGGACGACCGCCCGGGCGACGACAGCGAGCGCTTCCTCGAGTTCTGGAACCTCGTCTTCATGCAGTACGAGCTGCACGAGAGCGGCGAGCTGACCGAGCTGCCACAGCAGAGCATCGACACCGGCATGGGGCTCGACCGGATGGCGGCGATCCTCCAGGACGTCCCGTCGGTCTACGAGACCGACCACTTCCGGCCGCTGATCGAGTTCGGCGAGCTGCGCGTGCTTGCCGACCACGGCCGCGCGGCGTCGTTCCTGATCGCCGACGGGGTCGTGCCGTCGAACGAGGACCGCGGCTACATCCTGCGCCGCATCCTGCGCCGTGCGATCCATCAGGGCCGCGTGCTCGGGATCGCGCAGGGCTTCCTGCCCGAGCTCTGCGAAGTGGTCGTCGACTCGATGGGCGACGTCTACGACGATCTGCGTGGCGAGCGCGACACGATCCGGCGCTGGACCACCGCCGAGGAGGAGGGCTTCGGCCGGACGCTCGCCAACGGCCAGAAGCTGCTCGAGGAGCTGATCGCCTCCGCGCGCGAGCAGGGATCGACGGAGATCGCTGCCGCAGATGCCTTCAAGCTGCACGACACCTACGGCTTCCCGTTCGAGCTGACCCAGGAGCTGCTCGGCGAGCAGGAGCTGACCGTCGACGCCGCCGGCTTCGAGACCTTGATGGACGCCGCGCGCGCGACCGCCCGCGCGGGCGGTCGCGAGACCGGCAGCGACGACGCCGATCGCATCGCCGAGCTGATCCGCGGCGCCGGCTTCGAGACGAACTTCGTCGGCTATGAGCGGACCGACGCGGACACGGTGGCGCGTTCGGTCGAGCGCGTCAACGGCAGTCTGCTGGTCAAGCTCGAGGACAGCCCGTTCTATCCCCAGGGCGGCGGCCAGGTCTCCGACAGCGGCTTCGTCGAGACACCGACCGCGCGGGCGCGCGTGGTCGACGTGCTGCGCGTCGGTAGCGACCAGGCACTCACCGTCGAGCCCGTCGAAGGTGAGATCGTCGCCGGTGACGCCGTGCGCGCGGTGGTCGAGCGCGGCGAGCGGCTGGCGACGATGCGCAACCACACCGCGACACACCTGCTGCACGCTGCGCTGCGCGAGCGGCTCGGCACCCACGTCCGCCAGGCCGGCTCCTACGTCGGACCGGACAAGCTGCGCTTCGACTTCACCCACGGCGAGCGGCTGTCGACCGACGATCTGCGCTTCGTCGAGCAGCGCGTCAACGGCTGGATCGCCGACGGGCTGGCGGTCCGCGCGATCGAGACGACGCTCGACGAGGCCCGCTCGCTCGGCGCGATGGCGCTGTTCGGCGAGAAGTACGGCGACTGGGTGCGGATGGTCGAGGTCGCTGACGTCTCGCGCGAGCTCTGCGGCGGCACGCACGTCGCCAGCACTGCTGAGATCGGCCTCTTCCACGTGACGACCGAGACGTCGTCGGCGTCGAACGTACGCCGGATCGAGGCCGTCACCGGTCCCGGCGCGACCGAGCTGTTCGAGCAGCGCACGCAGCGACTGCGCGAGCTGTCGGCGCTGCTGAAGGCGCCTGAGCAGGACTTGACGCGTGCGGCCGAGCGGCTGGCCGAGCGGGCGAAGGAGGCGAAGCGCAAGCCGGCTGGCGGAGACACCGGCGCCGAGCTCGACACGCTGATGGCTGCGGCCGAGGATGTTGGCGGCGTCAAGGTCGTGACGGCGGTCTCGGTGACGGCCGGCGACGGCAAGGCGCTGCTCGCGCTGTCGGACCGCGTGGCGCAGAAGCTTGGCGACGCGGCGGTGGTGCTCGGCGCGAATCTCGACGGCAAGGTCCAGCTTGTCGTCCAATCGACTCCCGGCGCGGTCCAGCGCGGCGTCAAAGCCGGTGAGATCGTCCGTGTTGCCGCCGAGGTCGTCGGCGGCGGAGGCGGCGGGCGCGACACGATGGCCCAGGCCGGTGGCCGCCATCCTGAGCGGCTCGACGACGCGCTGGCGACTGCCCGCGAGGCGATCGCGCAAGCGCTCTCATAGACCGATGAAGAATCTTTGGCGCTCCAACCCCCAAAAGGCTTCGCCGGCGACTCGGTGGGCGACGTGATGCGCGTATTGGCGCTCGACCACGGCGAGGCCCGCTGCGGTTGCGCGGTCTCCGACCCGTCGGGGACGCTGGCGACGCCGCTGGCGATCGTCGAGCGGCCGGACAGCCGCAAGGGTCTGGCGAGGATTGCCGTACTAGCCGACGAGCTCGGCGCCGAGCTCGTGGTCGTGGGGCTCCCGCTGACGCTGGCGGGTGAGGAGGGCGAGCAGGCCAGCGAGGCGCGTGCGTTCGCCGAGATCTTGAAGCGCCGCCTCCAGGTCCCGGTCGATCTCTACGACGAGCGCCTGACCACCCGGATGGCTGCCGCGACCGGCGGGCAGGCGGACGAGGACTCGGTCGCCGCCGCCCACCTGCTCGAGAGCTACCTCGCGGCCCAGGGGGCCGGCGCGTGAGCGACGGCGGTCGGTCGGCGGAGGAGCGTGAGCGCGCGCGGCTGGAGCGCGAGGCGCGGCGAGCGGCGAAGCGTGGCGAGGCGCCGATAGCCCCAGCACCGCCGGAGCGACCGGTCGTGCCTGACAAGCCGCCGGCGTCCGTGCCACCGCGGAAGGTAGCTCCAACGGCCCCGGCGTTCGTGGCGGATCCAACGCCCGCCCCGGTAGAGGCCGAGCCCGCACAGGTCGCGGCCGAAGCGCGACCGCCAGAGCCGCCGCTGCCGTTCGACGAGGCTGCGCCGCGCCGCACAGCCGGAGTCCCCGAGCGTGGCGCGCGCTCCGCGTCGGAGCGGCGGGCCGCGGCGCGGGAGTTCCTCCATGGCCGCCGTGGCGGCGGTGGCGGTCAGGACGGCGGACCGAAGCGCGGCAGCGCACCGGGACCGTCGCGCCGCCCGCGAGTCGCGATTGTCGCCGTTGTCGGCGGACTAGTGGTGCTGGCGGTCGCGTGGTTTCTGCTGTCGCTCTTCCAGCCGCTGAAGGGTGACGGCTCGAGTGACGTGTCGGTGACGATCCCGCGTGGGGCGAGCACGGGGGACATCGCCGACATCCTCGAGCAGAAGGGAGTGATCTCGTCGGCGTTCTTCTTCCGGCTGCGGACGACGATGAGTGGCGATGGCGGCGACTTCAAGGCCGGCGAGATCCCGATGCGCGAGGACATGAACTACGGCGCGGCGATCGACGCGCTGACCGATCCGGCAAAGCCCGGCACGGTGACGATCACGATCCCCGAGGGCCTGTCGCGCCCCGAGATCGGGCGCCTGGTCGGCGACTCGCTGCGCGGTGACTACATGAAGGCGTCGGTCAGCTCGCCACGGCTGAAGCCGGCGGCCTACGGCGGCAAGAACGCCAAGAACCTCGAGGGCTTCCTGTTCCCCGCGACCTACGAGCTGAAGCCCGGCCAGCCGGTCGGTGCGCTCGTCGACCGCCAGCTCGACACCTTCGAGCGTGAGCTGGCGAAGGTGGACCTCGACTACGCGAAGAGCAAGAACCTGACCGTCTACGACGTGCTGACGATCGCGTCGATGATCGACCGCGAGGCCCAGCTGCCGAAGGAGCGCGCGGTCGTCGCCTCGGTGATCTACAACCGGCTCAGCCAGGGGATCCCGCTTGGGATCGACGCGACGATCCGCTTCGCGACCGGAAACTGGAGTGAGCCGCTGAAGCAGTCCGAGCTGGCGATCGACTCCGGCTACAACACGCGCACCAACCAGGGGCTGCCGCCGGGGCCGATCGGCAATCCCGGCCTGGCGGCGATCGAGGCGGCCGCGCACCCAGCCAAGACCGACTACATCTACTACGTCGTCAAGCCGTGCGGCAACGGCGCGCACGCCTTCTCGTCGAGCGACGCCGAGTTCCAGCGCGACGTCGAGCGCTACAACGCCGAGCGCGCACGCCAGGGCGGCAACTCGCCGACCAACTGCTGATGGGTCCGACGATGCTCGGCGTGGCCGGCTGGCCGGTCGCGCACAGCCGCTCACCGGCGATGTTCGCGCCGGCGCTCGCCGAGCTCGGCCTCGACTGGCACTACGTCCACCTGCCGCTGCCGCCAGAGCGCTTCGAGCAGACGGCGCGCGCGCTGCCAGGGTCGGGCTACCGCGGGATCAACGTGACGATCCCGCACAAGCGCGCGGCCCACGACCTCGCCGACGAGCTGACGCCGGCGGCTAGCGCGATCGGCGCCGTCAACACGCTCACCTACGAGGACGGGCGGATCGAGGGCGACAACACCGACGCCGGCGGCTTCCTCGACGCGCTCGGCGCCGATCCGGCGGGCTGGCGCTGCCTCGTGCTCGGCGCCGGGGGCTCGGCGCGAGCGGTCGTCTGGGCGCTGCGCGAGGCCGGAGCGGGGGAGGTGTCGATCTGGAACCGGACCGCGGAGCGGGCGGCGGCACTGGCCGGCGAGTTCGGCGTACGTCACGTGGCGGCGCCCGAGGCTGCGGAGCTGGTCGTCAACTGCACGTCCGTCGGCATAGAGGACCGAGGGGCGCAGATCGTCGCCCTGTCGGGCTTCTCGCTCGACTGGCTCCGCGAATCCCAGACTTTCTTCGATCTCACCTACGGTGACGGGGCGAGCGCGCTTGGGCGCTACGCCGCCGCGGGGGGCGCGCGTGTGGTCGACGGCCTCGAGATGCTCGTGCGCCAGGGCGCGCGCAGCCTGGAGCGGTGGACCGGCCGGCAGGCGCCGCTCGAGGCGATGCGGGCTGGGGCGCGCGTCGGCTGACCGGTCGCAAACTCGCTCTGGCGCAAGCTTTCGCCCAGAAAAGTAAGGCTCGGCCGACCTCTTGCCGATACACGCCAGGATGCCGGTTTCCCGTCCACTGCTGATCGTCCTCGTGGCGGCCGTTCTCGCTCTCGTCGGCTTCTACGCGACGCAGGGCGCGCGCGACGCCTCCTCGGGCGGTGGCGACGCCGCTGAGGTAGCTCCACCCCCAGCGCCGTCCTGCGATACGGCGCAGCCCACCGACGGCGCGCAGGCCTCGAAGCCGGAGATTGCCAAGTCGGAGACCGCCAAGCCGAAGGCCAGGCGTGCCGAGGCGCAGGCGCAGCAGGCCCGTGCCGAGGCACATCGAGCGGCAGAGGAGCGGCGCGGCATGCCGCTCGCCGTATCGCGTGCGCTGAACTCGCGCAAGATCGTCGTCCTGCTCTTCCGCGGCACCGACTCCGCTGACGATCGTGCCGCTGCACGCGCCGTGGCCGGCCTGCGCGGCCAGCGTGGACTCGCCGTCTTCAGCGACCGCATCGGGAGGCTCGGCCGCTACCGCGCAGTGGTCGGCGACCTCGGCATCAGCCAGGCGCCGGCCGTCGTGATCGTCGACAGGGGGCGCGCCGCGCGAGTGGTGCAGGGATACGTCGACCCCGCGACGCTCGCCCAGGACGTCGCGGACGCACGATGAACCCCAGCTTCGGCCGGCGGGGCTTCGGCTTCGGCGGCGGCTCGTCGGACGACGAGCGGCCCAAGCGCGACTCGCCTGACGCCCCGCCGCCCGCCACGCCACCGCCAGCCGTCACGCCGCCTCCGCCGGCCGTCACGCCTCCGCCAGCTGAGCCGCCGCCGATCGCCACGCAGTCGCCTGCCGACCCGCCACCCAACGTCCCGCCGTCCCCGACGCCTTCGCCCGCGGGCGGACCGCCTGCGCCATCCGGCGTCTCCTACATCCGGCCGGTGCCCGAGCCGATCCAGACAGCGACGGCTCCAGAGCTGGACCACGGCGACGGGCTCACACCGCCCCGCCAGCCAAGCGCGCGTGGGCGCTTCATGTCGGACGTTGTCGTCGAGCTGGGCTTCGTCGCACGCGAGCCGGTCGAGACAGCCGTCGAGGAGGCGCGCGTCTCCGGCCGCACGAGCGAGCAGGTACTGGTCGAGCGTGGACTGATCAGCACCGACCAGCTTGCGCGCGCGACGGCCGAGCGGTTCGGCCTCCACCATGTCGACCTCAACATCTACAAGGCCGATCTCGGCGCCACGAACCTGATTCCGCCGTCAGCTGCCCGCCGCTACGGCGCCGTTCCGATCGGCTTCGACGAGGGCAAGCTGCTGGTCGCGATGGCCGATCCGTCGAACGTCCTGGCGCTCGACGACATGAAGCTGCTGACCGGCCACGAGTTGCGGCCGGTCGTCGCGTCGCCTGACGACATCGCGTCGCTGATCTCGCGCATGAGCCGCCTCGACGACGCTGTCGCCGAGGCGGTCGAGGAGGAGGACGAGCAGGCCGAGGCGGCCGTCACCGACATCCGCGAGTCGGCCGAGGATGCGCCGGTCATCAAGCTCGTCAACTCGGTGATCGCCCAGGCGGTCGACGAGGGAGCCTCCGACGTCCACTTCGAGCCCGACGGCCGCGACATGCGCGTCCGCTTCCGGATCGACGGCGTACTCAGCGAGACGACGTCGATCCCGCGGCGAATGGTCGCCGGCGTGGTGTCGCGCGTGAAGATCATGGCCGACCTGGACATCTCCGAGCGGCGCGTTCCCCAGGACGGCCGCGTCGGCCTGAAGGTCGAGGGTCACTCGGTCGACATCCGCGTCGTAACGATGCCGTCGGTGCACGGCGAGGGCATCGTGATGCGCCTGCTCGACAAGGAGCAGGCGCTGATGACGCTCGACAAGCTCGGCATGTCCGGTGAGCCGCACGACCGCTTCGACAAGGCGTTTCGCCAGGCCTATGGGGCCGTTCTGGTCACCGGGCCGACCGGCTCGGGCAAGTCGACGACGCTCTACGCCGCGCTGAATGCGATCAACTCGATCGACAAGAACATCATCACGATCGAGGACCCGGTCGAGTACCAGATGCCGGGGATCAACCAGCTTCAGGTCAACCACAAGGCTGGGCTCACCTTCGCCCGCGGACTGCGCTCGATGTTGCGCGCGGACCCCGACGTGATCATGGTCGGCGAGATCCGCGACGCCGAGACGGCGCGGATCGCGGTCGAGTCGGCGCTGACCGGCCACCTCGTGCTCTCCACGCTGCACACCAACGACGCAGCGTCGGCGATCACCCGCCTCACGGAGATGGGCATCGAGCCATTCCTGACGTCCTCGGCGGTCGACTGCGTCGTCGCCCAACGGCTCACGCGACGGCTCTGCCCGAGCTGCAAGCGGCGGACGATGCTCAGCGTCGAGGCGCTGCGCGAGGCGGATTTCCACGCCGCCTTCGACGTCGAGGCCTACGAGCCGGTCGGCTGCGGCCGCTGCGGCGGGACCGGGTTCAAGGGGCGCGTCGGGCTCTACGAGGTGATGTCGATCAGCGACGAGATCCGCGACCTCGCAATCAAGCGTGCCGCCGCCGACGAGATCATGGACGTAGCGGTGCAGCAGGGAATGCGTCCGCTGCGTGACGACGGGCTCGACAAGGTCAAGCAGGGGCTGACGTCGATCGCCGAGGTGACGCGGGTGTGTTAGCGCCCAGCGCTCAGGTCATCCGCTACCGCTGCCGATAGGACGAGCCATGGACTTCGACTTCGCCGACGTGCTGATCGAGGTTATGGAGCGCAACGCCTCCGACCTCCACCTGACCACTGGATCGCCGCCGATGGTTCGCCAGCGCGGCAAGCTGACCCCGCTCGACTACCCGGTCCTCGACGCCGCGACGGTCCGCGAGGTCGTGTACTCGATCCTCACCAACGACCAGCGCCAGAAGCTCGAGACCGAGTGGCAGATCGATCTTGCCTACGCGATCCCCGGCCGCGCCCGCTTCCGCGTCAACGCCTACTTCCAGCGCGCCTCGCTCAGCGCGGCGCTGCGCCTGATCCCGCAGGAGATGCCGCGGCTCGACGATCTCGGCCTGCCGGCGACGCTGCGCGACTTCACCAAGAAGCCGCGCGGCTTCGTGCTCGTGACGGGCCCGACCGGCTCCGGCAAGTCGACGACGCTCGCCTCGATGATCGACCTGATCAACGACGAGCGGGACGAGCACATCATGACGATCGAGGACCCGATCGAGTTCCTGCACAAGCACAAGCGCTGCACCGTCAACCAGCGTGCGATCGGCGCCGACGCCCAGGACCTCTC